>NZ_JBFUCA010001075.1:0-500 GCF_056405475.1 Polaromonas sp. P1_G4 | reverse complement strand
CCAGTAAGGCGCAATGCCTTTCACCTCCGCGGCAATTTCGCGCACATCCACGGTCTTCTGGAACACAAGGTACTTTTGTTCGCCAGCGTCTGCGGGCGGCATGGACTGCATCACGCGGGACAGGCTCCTTAACTGGCGAAAGATGCCCGCCCGTTTCCACAGGGAAAGCTCTTTTCTTTGCAGCCCCATCCGTAAAACCTCCCGCAGGCTTTCGAAATCTGATGATGTCCAGTGCGCCAGGGTGTTTAGCTGAAGCTCGCCGCCGCGGTAAAGCGTGGCCGCTGCGGCCAAGGCATCATGCAGGACTCCGGCATAGAGTTCCTCATGGTCTTTTTTCTGGGCACTCCACAACATCTCCAGATGCCCCCGCATGAAAAAAGGGTCCTGGTCCAGCAGGGTTGCCACATTCCTCAACAGCTCCGGCTCAAAAAGACTCTGGCAAAGAAGGTCTTCAAAAATGCCGCGGGAACAGTTTGCTTTTTGCATGGCAACTCAAGTGT
>NZ_JBFUCA010001074.1:0-504 GCF_056405475.1 Polaromonas sp. P1_G4 | reverse complement strand
GACCCACCATGCCCTTCGTCTTATTTAATCCACAGCCGGATGGCGTCCCAAGCACGGCCCAGGATGCCGGCCTCGCCCACCGCCTCCAGTGCCACCAGCGGCACTTCGGCCACCGGGGCGGGGTTGTCGCCCAAGGTGACCTTCAGCGTGCCAACAGCCTGGCCCTTGGCAAACGGCGCCACCAACGGGTCGGGCCGCGCCACCTGGGTTTTGACTTTGGCGGCACCGCCGGCAGCGATGGCCACCACGATGGCCTGCGGACGGCCCAGCTTCACGGTCGAGGAGGTGCCTTTCCAGACCGATGGAGTGACCACGGCCTGGCCGGCGTCGAACAACTTCACGGCTTCATAGGCCGTGTAGCCCCAATTCAGCAGTTTTTGTGATTCATTGGCGCGTGCGCTGTCGCTGACCGTGCCCAGCACGATGGCCAGCAACCGGCGCCCGCCTGGCGCACCGGCAGCACCCAGGTTGGGGAAGTCGCGCTTTGCCGTGGCGATCATGCAA
>NZ_JBFUCA010001073.1:0-506 GCF_056405475.1 Polaromonas sp. P1_G4 | reverse complement strand
GAAGAGCTCGGCCTTGAGCTCGGCCGCATTGGTCAGGTTGCCGTTATGCGACAGCACCAGGCCGAAGGGCGCGTTGACGTAGAACGGCTGGGCTTCGTCTTCGCTGTAGGCGTTGCCTGCCGTGGGGTAGCGCAMCTGGCCCAGGCCCACCGTGCCCGGTAGCGCGCGCATGTTGCGGGTGCGAAAGACGTCGCGCACCATGCCCTTGGCCTTGTGCATGTAGAACTTGCGCCCCTGCTGTGTGACGATGCCCGCGGCATCCTGGCCGCGATGCTGCAAAAGCAGCAGGCCGTCATAAATCAGTTGATTGACCGGGGCTTTGCTGACGACGCCGACTATCCCGCACATGGTGTTCCGATCATGATGAGTTGACTCTTCAAAGTTAAATTAAATACTTGGCAAACTGTTCGGGCAATACCGGCTTCAGGGCTTTGAGCGTGGCCGTCAACACCGGCGCGCCCTTTGATTCCCGCCACCAACTGCTGGACTTCAGCGCCGTCATATCG
>NZ_JBFUCA010001072.1:0-507 GCF_056405475.1 Polaromonas sp. P1_G4 | reverse complement strand
AACGACAGCCGTCCGGAGGTGACAGAGCGCTTTGAGCTCTACATCACCGGCCGCGAATTCGGCAATGGTTTCAGTGAGCTTAATGACGCTGAAGAGCAGGCCGCGCGCTTTAACGCCCAGGTAGCAGCCAAGGACAGTGGTGACGACGAAGCCATGTTTTATGACCACGACTTCATCCGCGCGCTGGAGTACGGCATGCCGCCGACCGGCGGCTGCGGCGTCGGCATAGACCGGCTGATGATGCTGCTGACCGACAGCCCCAGCATCCGTGATGTGATTCTCTTCCCCGCGCTGCGACGTGAGGTTTAGCCCACGATCGCGCACTTCGCCATCCCCGATTCCACACCAGCAGGGGCCGCGGGACTGGCTTTGCCAGACCGCTGGCGCCGCCCCCTTGAGGGGGGAACAGGCTACACGCAGTGAGCCTGGACGGGGGTGCTATTGAAATACCTTGAGGGGGGAACAGGCTACACGCAGTGAGCCTGGACGGGGGTGCTATTGAAATAC
>NZ_JBFUCA010001071.1:0-514 GCF_056405475.1 Polaromonas sp. P1_G4 | reverse complement strand
TATAGCGCCTTGACCGGTACACACAGCCAGCAACTGAAGGTGCCGGTCTTCGGATCCATTACAAAGTCTTCTTCATACAGCTCCAGCGCCGGCTTGTTCTCCGGCTGGTAGCCGCTTTGCGGAAGCCACTCGGCAAACATGTGCGTCCAGGCTTCGTGCACTTCATTGCCCGGCTTGCCGGTAAAACGGCCGCAGGCGTAGCGCCCGCCGCCAAAGTTCTGCACGCCTGTCTCGCCTTGCGGTTTGAAGGCCTCGTTCACTTCAATGCAGGCGTCGTAGCGGCATTTGTCGGCCGGCGTGATCTCGGGGTTGTCCTGGCTGATGCCGTACATCCTGGGGCGCGGGCTCATGTGGCCGTGCTGGCCGCACCAGGCGACAAAGCGTTGCCATAGCTGCGCCACCTGGTCGCCATAAGGGCCGGTATTGCGCATGTAAGCCAGGCGCATGGCAGGAATGGTCTTCAGTTCAATGTGCATGTTCAAGCCTCTTTCAGATAAAACCGGCCCCACGGGCC
>NZ_JBFUCA010001070.1:0-515 GCF_056405475.1 Polaromonas sp. P1_G4 | reverse complement strand
CAATTACTTCTTCACGAAGCTGGCCTTCCATCTCAGGCGTTACTGGCCGGCCGGACTTGGCGACCTGTTGCGCCAGCGAGTCCAGGCGCGATTTTGGAACGGCCTTGCCATTGACGATGGCCACGTTCTGCGCCATGGCGCCTTGCGCGCCCAGTGCCAGCAGTGCCGCTACGGCGGTGCCGAGTAAAAGATGTTTCTTCATGATGTTTTTGTAGTCCTTTTGGTAATGCTTGAAAGCGTTTGGCAATGCGTTCTGACGTTGCTGCGGCTCTGTGCCGAAATCCCCGGGGCAAATCAGCGCAGATTCAGGGTGACTCGATGACTTCAATCGCCAGGGCATGGAGGCCCTGATCAATGAAATTTTGCATTGCATCATACACAAGCCGGTGGCGCGCCACCCGGCTCTTGCCGGTAAAGAGCGGGCTGGCAATGCGGATGCGAAAATGGGTACCGTAGCCTTCCGCGTTAGCGCCCGAATGCCCGGCATGGGAAGCGCTCTCGTCCAGCACTTCCAG
>NZ_JBFUCA010001069.1:0-516 GCF_056405475.1 Polaromonas sp. P1_G4 | reverse complement strand
GGTACTCGCTGATTGAAACGAATACACCTCAGGACCTGGAAAAGTATCAAACGAAGGTCGGCCAGGAAAACTGGAAAGCCTATTTAAAGCTCGCGATGAAGGGTGCTGCTGAATACCCCACCCTGCTGCCAGCCTTGCTTAATGACAACTACCTGATTTCAGCAGAAGACTTCAGCAGAAAATACGGCAGCGACTTCGATGCGTTTTATCTCAAGGAATTGCCGTATGGCGTCAAAGAAAAGCTTCTCGATTTCTATTCATCCGATGAAGGAGCGGCCTATCGGTTCGTGAATTCCGGAAATCTCAAATACTCAAGCCTGTTAAGGGAAGGCGATTTCAGCGGCCAGGACAAGAAAGAAATCGCCATTCTGCTCAAGGACACGCGGGAAGGACTGAACGATGCCTACCTCCTCCTGGTGCTCCTCAGAAAGAACGATCCTTCCCTTCATCCGGAGTACTACATCGCATTTAACGAAGTTTTTCCGGGCAAGGTCATCATCGAAACTGTTTATAAAG
>NZ_JBFUCA010001068.1:0-518 GCF_056405475.1 Polaromonas sp. P1_G4 | reverse complement strand
AGGGGAAAGCGGCCTGGACCCCTTCGAGTTGTTGGGTGCCGCGCTCGACAAACTTGTGGGCGCCGGCGTGTTGCCGCCCGAGCGCCGCCCCGGGGCTGAGTTCCTCGCCTGGTCGGCGGTACACGGCCTGGCCATGCTGGTGATTGACGGCCCGCTGGGCCCCCTCATCGGCCCGCAGATGCAGCAGATCGGCGAGCGCCTGCTGGACATGGTTGAAAAGGGCCTGTGCGGGGACTAAGGGGAGTTGACACCCATTGATTGAATTTGCCTAAGGCTTGGCCGGTGCATTGATGACAAAAGCCCGCCGGAGGCGGGCTTTGCGGACGAGATACTGATCGCGTGCCTTTGTGCGCTCAGAAGTTATGCTGAATGCCAACCCCGTAAACACGGATCACGTCATTGGCGACACGGTTGTTCGGGTCCGAGCGGTCATAGAAGCCGTACAGCGAAGTGCGATTGCTCATCTTGTAGGAGTAGCCCGCCTGGAAGCGCTTGAGCTTGGCCGCAGGATCGCTCTG
>NZ_JBFUCA010001067.1:0-521 GCF_056405475.1 Polaromonas sp. P1_G4 | reverse complement strand
CAGTACGCCAGAGTTCTTTCAGCAACTGGCACCCACGTTGCGCGAGCTTTACAACCAGATTTCAGAGTACGACTTCACCGATGTTGAAGAAGATATCTTGAAAGGTGTCTATCAGGAACTGATAGACATCGACACCCGCCATGCTTTAGGCGAGTACTACACCCCCGATTGGCTGTGTGAGCGGGTCGTAGAAGACCTGCATCTTGAACGTTCGTTTTATGCGCTCGACCCTGCCTGTGGCTCGGGTTCTTTTTTGCGCGCACTTGTTGCACGCTACCGCCGCGAATGGCCAGACATGCCACCACAACAGATCGCGAGGCAAATTAAAGGCGTAGATGTTCACCCGCTGTCAGTCCAAATCGCCAAGACTACTCTTTTGCTGGCATTGGGTGAAGGCGTGGCCAGGGCCAAGGCTCCAGTCGTGTTGAATGTGTACCTTGCGAACACGCTGTTTTTGTCGTCGGACGAAGCAAAAAAGTCACTCTTTACGACAGGGCACCATTTTTCAGTGCGTGTTGACG
>NZ_JBFUCA010001066.1:0-524 GCF_056405475.1 Polaromonas sp. P1_G4 | reverse complement strand
GTCCGTGGGTGTCGCACCGGAGAATATGTTGCCCTGGCAAACCCGGATGTTCTCTCCCTCGAGAGTTCCGAAGCCGGTTGAATTGCCTTCCCTGAAACGTAGCCAACGGTTAGACATTCCGGCCCTTCACGTGTACAGCGCACTCGGCGTGAACCGGGGTGCTGGCGTGGTGTTTTTTGGCCGGCYATTGGCTGGCGTGAGTGAATGGCTGGACCAGCCGGCATAAGGAGCCGGGTTTGCCCGGCTGGCGACCATGCTGGCATGGCAGCGGGCCTTGGCCGCTTCGATGGCCTCAACCAGGAAATCTGCTTCGTAGGCTCGCAGCAGATGCGCCTGCTCGGTCTCCAGATAGGTACGCACGGCATCGCGGCCTTGGGCCTGCAATCGGGCATAAGTGGGTGCATCCCAGTGCCAGGTCAAGCCGAGCTCTTCGAATGCGGCGTTGTAGGCGTGGCGGGTCTGATCGGTCCGGTCGGCGGCAGTGTTGTCAAGCGAGGCGTTGAGCATGGAGGTCTCCTTTGATG
>NZ_JBFUCA010001065.1:0-528 GCF_056405475.1 Polaromonas sp. P1_G4 | reverse complement strand
GTTCACGCCAGGGGTTTGGTGGGTTGACCTTTGGAACCTCTGAAAATTGATAATGGGCTTTCGTCGGCAAGCCCTCCATTAGGGGTTTGCACTCTGAATTCAATTTATTTACCGGATTGGGCCATCCCATATGCCAGAACGCAGTGAACTCGAAGGCTTCATCCAGATTAATGGCATTAACCAAACCGGCAAGGTGGCCGTATTTGTGTCGGACTACGAAGCAGTGATCAGTGACACACGAGAGCCGTCCGGATTAATCAAGGAGAAGCTCTACCTTCATCCCTTCAATCTTCACATGCTCCGCAATTCCCAAAGCAACGTGATGAAAAGCGGGTTTTTCTATTCAGTCTCCGGGACATCGGTCGGGTCGTACGCCCAAGGTCCCTTGGGGAATCCACGTGATTGCGAATTTAACCAGCGACCCGTCAAGAGATTTGACATTCATTCCCAGTACACCGCGGAACTGCTGACAGTGAAGATTGAAGGCACCACAGAAGCGGGTGTGCATGCTTTCCCGCAGAATCAAGG
>NZ_JBFUCA010001064.1:0-530 GCF_056405475.1 Polaromonas sp. P1_G4 | reverse complement strand
CCTTGGTGACGCTGGCATTCGCATTGCCGCGACCCACAATATCAAACGACTGCAAAAGTGGAACGCCCGCCTTCATCATGGTAGCCAGCTGGCGGGTAAAAATGGCGATGTCCCTCGGCTTGATCTTCTTGCCGGAGCGCATGCTGCGCTTTTTGATCTTGGTGGGCAAAACGCCTTGGCGGCGCAGGGAAGCCTTGACCTGGTTTTCTCCGGCGGCCCGGGTTTCGCCCCGAACCTGTTTGCCGCCGCGGTCCTTGCCCTCCCACTCAAAAACAAATTCCTTGACGCCTTTGACAGATGCTGCAGTTGCCATGATGGTTTTCTCGTTTTATCGATGGCCCAAGCCACCTTTCGCTACAGACGCCGATTAATCAGCACTTTGCGTGAGCAAATTTAAACATTCGTGCAACCCAAAACCTCTTCCAGTGAGGTCATTCCGAGTTTAACTTTTTGCAATCCGGACTGGCGCAGGCTTCGGACCCCTTCGAGTTCAGCCTGCGCAGCGATTTGTTCAGCCTGCGCAGCGATTT
>NZ_JBFUCA010001063.1:0-534 GCF_056405475.1 Polaromonas sp. P1_G4 | reverse complement strand
GACCTGTTTGCCCGACGACACCAGCTCTCGAACTACCTGCGGTCCAGCCTCTGTGAGCAGCTGAAGGCCGACCTTGTAGTGATCGGCTTCGGGACCGAGCCGATTGACCAATGCCGACGCCTCAGCCGAGGATTCGAAGTCGAGCGCGACGATGACTGGTGATGGCATATGTGAAATGGAGTCTAACGACGGAGGCCAGACGCGGCCGCAGGCCGTCGCCACTGGGTCGATTTGTTAACTGTCTTGCTCTTCACCGGGATCGCACTTTGAAGTTTTCGTCAATGTGGACGGTCGAATCAGACGAGCCACGGTTCGAACAGTCAAAGCCTTGCAATCTGAGTATCGGAAAGCTGTTAAGGCGAACGTTGACGTCCTTGTGCCTCTTGCCCGCGTGGCGTGAATGAATGGCAGTTTTCGTCAAGTAATTGCTGCTGACCCTGTAGTAAGACCCATCGTTATAGTTCTCGTCAAGAGTTTCTTCGCCGACGAATTCAAGGTCTTTGAAACTCGCGTTGTATCGAAACTGCATGGTGT
>NZ_JBFUCA010001062.1:0-536 GCF_056405475.1 Polaromonas sp. P1_G4 | reverse complement strand
CCTATCGGCGACTGGTTCCGCGGCGAGTCTTACGCCTGGTTGCGCCGGACCCTCCAGGACAGCCCGTTGATTGCTGAAACGATGCAATGGCCGGTGGTTGACGGCATGCTCGTACAGCACCGGGATGGCAGAAAAAACTATACACGTGAGTTACGGGCCCTTGCGGCGCTGGCGGTGTGGGAAGCCGGTGCCGGAACCATCGAGCCGGAATTTTCGGGAGGGAACCGGAGATGACAGACCAGTTGCCGCGCTGGCTTTTTGTTTCTTACGGGGGTGGGCATGTCAAGGCCTTATTGCCGGTGGCGCGGCGCGTGAAAGAGCTGGGTCTGGCCCGGCCGCTGTATCTGGCGTTGACAACGGCTGCGCCGGAGGTGGTGCGCAGCGGTATTGAAGCCATAGGCTTTCGCGATCTTCTCAGAGACACCGATCTGTGCGCACGCGCGCACGGAGAGAGGCTGGCCAGTGAACTTAAAGTCACTGCTGCCCAGCATGATGAATCTGTTGCTTACCTTGGCCTTTCCTATGCAGACCTCGAG
>NZ_JBFUCA010001061.1:0-538 GCF_056405475.1 Polaromonas sp. P1_G4 | reverse complement strand
GTCTTGGCGCGCGAGACATAACAGGTGACGCCGCTCACCTTGGGGTCGTCATAGGCTTCCACCACGATCTTGTGGTCCGGTCCGATGAATTTGAAGACCGTGTCGACCGCGCCGATCTCTTCACCGCCGGCGCCTCCGCAGGCGGACAGAAGCAGCACCAGGCTGAGGGCGCAATAGGCGGGGCTGAATCGTTGCAGGGTGAGTGGGCGCATGAACATGTCCTTGGTGCTTGGTATGGGAATCGGAAGGGTGGCGGAAGGGCGTCAGGTAGCTACTGTACAAAGCCCGCCGCCAGGTGCCTGGGCTGCGCGGCCCTGTGTCAGGCTAGTATATTGGATAGCTATACATTTGATAGCTACTGGCGCGCGTCCCTATTGGGTTGTAGCCATTTCAGGTCTTCACCAGGTCAAAATGCCCGCTCGCGAGGCATTCCCCGTTGACCATGATGTCCACCGCATGCCGCCCGGCATGGTGCACGCGGGTGGTGAAGTCGCGCACGACCTGGCTGCGTGACAGCTGCACGCTTTCGCCGGCGGCC
>NZ_JBFUCA010001060.1:0-541 GCF_056405475.1 Polaromonas sp. P1_G4 | reverse complement strand
CCGTTACGGCTCGCGACGATGATCGGTTTTGCGCTGTCGGGCTTGAGCTTGCTGGTCTCCCTCGTCTATCTGTTACTCAAACTGCTGTTCTGGAACCAGTTTTCGATGGGCACGGCACCGGTACTGATAGGCGTGTTCTTTTTCGCATCGGTACAGCTGTTTTTTATAGGCTTGCTCGGAGAATATGTCGGCGCGATCCTGACCCATGTCATGAAACGTCCGCTCGTCGTCGAACGTGAACGCATTAATTTCGATAATTGAGACGGCCGAGCCGACAACTCCATTCGGTAGTGTAATTTTCTGAGCCTTGTTCGAGCTGCTGCTCGGGACCTGCACCGATCTGGTTGTCGTCGATCGAAATGTGGGATGGTGTCATCGGTGTCCACGCGCTGGCCAATCACGACTGTGCCACGCTCAGAAGCTGGCTGCTCGACAGCAACTGGTACCTGACCTACGGCCGCTTTTACCTTGCCGATACGCTTCGGCCATTGCTGTCAATCAGGATATTTTCAAGCTCTGGATCACCGTGATGGTGCTCGGT
>NZ_JBFUCA010001059.1:0-547 GCF_056405475.1 Polaromonas sp. P1_G4 | reverse complement strand
AACTGACACAGGCGCTGAAACGCGAATCCAATCAGTCGACGGCCAACGCCGCCTTGATCGCACCTGAACTGAGCCGACGAAAAGAACCACTGGAGGCATATCCCCTGGACGCTATTGCCATGGTGGGTAGCCTGATCAAGGTTGGCCAGCCAGTCGCGCTGGTACGAGTTGACAACCTGATTTATCAAGCCCGGGTAGGGAATTACCTGGGGCAAAACTACGGCCGGATCACCAAGGTCACTGAAACAGATCTCGCCTTGCGCGAGATAGTGCAAGACGCCGCGGGTGAATGGATAGAGCGGACCGCGACTTTACAGTTATTAGAGGGATCAAAATGAACAAGCAGACACCGGCACTAGAGACGCAGGAAAAAAAGGGCCGCCTGCAGCTTTTGTTTGGGCGTGTGTTGCGTTGTGCTTCGCTCAGTCTGGCATTTTCTGTAACTGCCGCTCCCTTGCTGGCGCAGGCACAGAATGCCATCCAGGCTGTTTCCGGATCAGTTCAGGGCGGTGCAGAGGTCATTCGAATCGATTTGGCGGAACCTTTG
>NZ_JBFUCA010001058.1:0-554 GCF_056405475.1 Polaromonas sp. P1_G4 | reverse complement strand
CATCATCCAGCGCGCACCTTATGTCGACGTGGTCTTCGGCCCGCAAACCCTGCACCGCCTGCCGCAGCTGCTGGCCAACCGGACCCGGCTGGGCAAGCCGCAGGTCGACATCAGCTTTCCCGAGATCGAAAAATTCGACCACCTGCCGCCGGCGCGCGTCGAGGGCGCCAGCGCCTTCGTGAGCATCATGGAAGGCTGCTCCAAGTACTGCAGCTACTGCGTGGTGCCCTACACCCGTGGCGAAGAGGTCTCTCGGCCCTTCGAAGACGTGCTGGTCGAAGTCGCCGGCCTGGCCGACCAGGGCGTCAAGGAAGTCACGCTGCTCGGGCAAAACGTCAACGCTTACCGTGGCCCCATGGGTGGCACGGCCGAGATCGCCGACTTCGCAACCTTGCTCGAATACGTGTCCGACATCCCGGGCATTGAGCGCATCCGCTACGTCACCAGCCACCCCAATGAGTTCACGCAGCGCCTGATCGACGCCTACGCCAAGCTGCCCAAACTGGTCAACCACCTGCATTTGCCGGTTCAGCACGGCTCCGACCGCATCCTCA
>NZ_JBFUCA010001057.1:0-555 GCF_056405475.1 Polaromonas sp. P1_G4 | reverse complement strand
ACCCGGTCCAGTGCTTCCACRCTGGACGCAATCCCGCTGATGAGGTGGTCAAGGAACACAAGATCGGTGTTCCCCGAGGGCCAATTAAACGGCTGCTCGTACAGCTGAGGGAAGGGCGAGTCATTGCTACGCCCACTGACGCTTTTGACCTCGGAAAACCAGTCTATCGGTTGCTGGTCGTTCATCCACAAAATCACATCCAGTGCCGCGTGCTCCACGGCGGTGCAGAGAACAGCCTCCCTATCCTGATCTTGGTACTGTGTCTTCAGGGTATCGACATCGTTGTGCTTCGCGGACTCGACAACGACTTCATCACGCGACAGGTTTTCATAGAACCCTTCAGGCGCGATCAAAAGCGCACCCTGCTCCCTGAAGATCCGTGCGCCTAAGGAATTTTCACCACTGTCGAACGAGTGCCAAATCGGGCTGCCACACTGGGTGACGGGATTCAGGTTGTCTTTGCATCTCTCAACGACCCACCGGCAGGTTTCGATGGCTTCGAATTCTGCTGACGACAAAACAATATGCAATACAGTTTCGCCGTCGGTGTTGGTT
>NZ_JBFUCA010001056.1:0-558 GCF_056405475.1 Polaromonas sp. P1_G4 | reverse complement strand
GTTCACCACGATGGGGATCTTGCCCAGGGCCTGCACATAGTCGAAGGCGCAGGCCACGGTTTCATCGTCGGTTTGCTTGCCGCGAATGATCTCGACCAGCTTCATCTTGTCGACCGGGCTGAAGAAGTGGATCCCGATGAATTTTTCGGGCCTGTCGCTTGCCGTGGCCAGGCTGCTGATGGGCAGGGTCGAGGTATTGGACGCGAAGAAACCGCCGGGCGCCAGCAACGGCTCGGCCTCCTGCGTCACTTTGGCCTTGAGGTCGCGCCGCTCGAAGACGGCCTCGATGATGAGGTCGCAGCCGGCTAGTTCCGCAACCTGGTCGGTCGCGGTGATGCGAGAGAGCAGGGCGCTTTGCTCGGCGGCCGTCATGCGGCCTTTCTCCACACGCGGCGCGGTGATCTTGCTGCTGTAAGCCTTGCCGGCTTCGGCCTTGTCCTGGCTGACGTCCTTGAGCACGGTGGCAATGCCTTTGCTGGCCTGTGCGTAAGCGATGCCCGCGCCCATCATGCCGGCGCCCAGCAGGCCGACCTTGGCAGGCCTGAAACGCCCTACGCC
>NZ_JBFUCA010001055.1:0-560 GCF_056405475.1 Polaromonas sp. P1_G4 | reverse complement strand
GACCTTTCGAAGAAGATCACGGTGGACGTGAAGGGCGAAATCCTCGAGCTCAAGAACACCATCAACACCATGGTGGAYCAGYTGYSGTCWTTTGCTTCTGARGTAACSCGRGTSGCRCGCGAGGTGGGYACYGARGGCAARCTGGGCGGSCAGGCCGACGTGCAGGGYGTTGCCGGYACCTGGAAGGACTTGACCGATTCGGTCAACTCCATGGGCTCCAACCTGACSGSMCAGGTGCGCAACATTGCCGAGGTGACGACSGCCGTGGCGGCCGGTGACCTTTCGAAGAAGATCACGGTGGACGTGAAGGGCGARATYCTSGAGCTCAAGAACACCATCAACACCATGGTGGATCAGTTGCGATCGTTTGCCTCGGAGGTGACGCGTGTGGCGCGCGAGGTGGGTACCGAAGGCAAGCTGGGCGGGCAGGCCGATGTGCAGGGCGTGGCCGGTACGTGGAAAGATTTGACCGATTCGGTCAACTCCATGGGCTCCAACCTGACGGCGCAGGTGCGCAACATTGCCGAGGTGACGACGGCCGTGGCGGCCGGTGACCTTTC
>NZ_JBFUCA010001054.1:0-563 GCF_056405475.1 Polaromonas sp. P1_G4 | reverse complement strand
GCCTTGGTGTCGCGCCAGACCTGGATCTCGCCCTTGCCGACTTCGAGCGAGGCGTGCTGTGGGCGCGTCTTGCCGATGAAGTGGCTGAATTTGGAGAGGCCGTGCTCGCGCAGGGTCTGCATCACTTCGTTGCGCGCAGACGTGGCCACCTGGATGACGGCACCCAGCTCTTCGTTGAACAGCGCCTTGAGCGTGAGCTCCTCGCGGCGCGCGCCGACCTGGCTTGCCCAGTTCTTGCTGTCGCCCGTGTCCATGCGGCTGTCGGAAATGCCGTCGCCTTCGACCAGCAGCATGTCGATGTTGAGCGACACGCCCACGTTGCCGGCAAAGCCCATCTCACATACTGCGGCAAACAGGCCACCGTCACTGCGGTCGTGGTAGGCCATGAGCTTGCCCTCTTTGCGCAGCGCATTGATGGCATTGACGAGGTTGACCAGGTCTTTCGGATCGTCGAGATCGGGCACCTTGCCCTCTTCCTTGTCCAGCGTTTGCGCGAGGATGGAGCCGCCCATGCGGTTCTGGCCCTTACCCAGGTCAATCAGGATCAGCGTGCTGTCGGCCTC
>NZ_JBFUCA010001053.1:0-565 GCF_056405475.1 Polaromonas sp. P1_G4 | reverse complement strand
GTCCAGTGAGGCCTTGTCGTACCTGCCGCCAACAACAGCGGACGCGCTATACGAGCGTCGCGCAAACGTGCTAACGCAAACCAGCTGTATGGCAATCCCATCCCTCACTCCCATTTTTTTGTCGGCCCGAGACCGCTTACATTCAGAGCGAATGTAATGCCAACTCCGCTTGATCTGCATGCTCAATAAATGAAATAAATGAGTCGTTCACTTAAAGACAACAGATAAAAAAATGCGCACTAGCAAATGGTGTTCATCTCTTTAAATGCTCGCCTGAAAAATGACAACTTAAGTGATCACAGCTAAGTCAAAGACAAGACACGTGCTCGGAAAACGACACAACCCCTATTTGCAGGAGGAGAAACGCCATCCAGATAAGGTCTTGCACGCTAAACTCATTGCAACAAAACGCAAGCAACGAATCAGGTTCCACATGCATATTTTGAAAAGAGTTGCTCTACTCGGTTTTGGGGCGCTCTTCCTTGCTTCGGCATTTGCGCAGGAAGCGGTCATTCGCAAAAACCTTGTTGAAAAAATGCCGGCCTCGACAAAAATCGATGAGGTC
>NZ_JBFUCA010001052.1:0-568 GCF_056405475.1 Polaromonas sp. P1_G4 | reverse complement strand
GTCAATAACCAAGCGCACAAAAGAAAACGCCCGGTTGAAAAAAAATCAACCGGGCGTTCCTTGCTGTAAGAGCCTGACGATGTCCTACTTTCACACGGGAATCCGCACTATCATCGGCGCTAAGTCGTTTCACTGTCCTGTTCGGGATGGGAAGGAGTGGTACCAACTTGCTATGGTCATCAGGCATAACTTGTTGACAGATTGTCCAAAGAACAATCCATCGAATTCATAGAGTAAATCAGCTTGTATTTAGATTCGCACAGCTGCTGAGCTATGCTTTTTGAATGCGTCAACTTGGCATAACAACTTCGAATTAATCAAAGTTATAGGGTCAAGCCGCACGAGCAATTAGTATCAGTTAGCTTAACGCATTACTGCGCTTCCACACCTGACCTATCAACGTCCTGGTCTTGAACGACTCTTTAGGGGGCTCAAGGCCCCGGCAGATCTAATCTTGAAACGAGTTTCCCGCTTAGATGCTTTCAGCGGTTATCTCTTCCGAACTTAGCTACTCGGCAATGCCACTGGCGTGACAACCGATACACCAGAGGTTCGTCCACTCCGGTCC
>NZ_JBFUCA010001051.1:0-571 GCF_056405475.1 Polaromonas sp. P1_G4 | reverse complement strand
GTTTGTCACGCCTGAATACAACCGCTCGATTCCAGGTGTGCTGAAAAATGCCATTGACCATGCCTCACGCCCTTATGGCCAGAGCGCCTGGGATGGCAAGCCTGCCGGGGTGATCGGGGCATCGGTTGGTGCGATTGGTACTGCGCTTGCCCAGCAGCATCTGCGCAATACCCTGGCTTACCTGAATGTGCCTACGCTGGGGCAGCCTGAGGCTTTTGTCCACAACAAGGACGGTTTGTACGACGCTGATGGCAGCATCAGTGAAGGCAGCCGCAAGTTTTTGCAGGGGTGGGTGGATGCTTATGTGGGGTGGGTTAAGAAGCACGCCTGAGCTTGCGTTTCCCGTTGCTGCTCTTGTTCGGCGGCTACGCTTTTTGCTGAGAGTGGTTGGCCGGGGGTTGCCCGGCATGCAACTCACTTTCTTTTGCTTCRCCAAAAGAAAGTAAGCAAAGGTCACGTAGTGGGGATTCGCTCACTTCGCGAAGCGAAGTTACGCGAATACCAAAAGGCGACCCTGCTGTCTGCGTCCCTTCGCTTCGCTACGGGCAGCCTGCGGTGCTCGGTCCAGCCG
>NZ_JBFUCA010001050.1:0-575 GCF_056405475.1 Polaromonas sp. P1_G4 | reverse complement strand
AGACCGCAGGCGCCGCCCCCTCGAGGGGGGAACAGGCTACACGCAGTGAGCCTGGACGGGGGGGCTGCTTGTTTAGGGCATGAAGAAGCTGCGCGGGTGGCTGCGCAGGCGTGCCCAGATGGCGATGCGTATGCGGGCCCGGTCCAGGTTGCTCACGTTGTGCGCCTGCAGGGCCAGACGAAACGCCAGGTAAAAACTCACACCGAGGTTGAGCGCGCCTATCAGGGGAATGGCAAGGATGCAGGACCAGATTTGCCAGTGCCGGAATGCTTCGAGCCCGAGAGAGGCGCCGGCCGCCGCCAGTTGTCCGGTTGACAGGGTGACGTGGCGGGCCTGGAGTTCAAGCCCGAAGAAACCGGTGAAGGCCGGTATGAGGCCGAGCATGAAACCCAGTGCGATGTTGGACGCGAAACCCGAAATGTTGTCGCGCATGAAGCCGGACCAGCGCGCAGCGCGCTCGCCGCCCAGCACGGAAGTGATGCGCGGGTTGTGGCGCATCGCCGAGTCAAGATGATGCAGTACAAACCAGTTCTCGGTCCAGCCCCCGATCATGCTGGCTGCGAACAGGATGCCGC
>NZ_JBFUCA010001049.1:0-577 GCF_056405475.1 Polaromonas sp. P1_G4 | reverse complement strand
TTTTCCAGGTAAGTCGCCTTCAATTCATCGCTGCCATGATGGGCCAGGCACTCATAGGCTCCGTGCAGCAGGCCCGGTGCCATGGTCCAGCCATGGTTGGCGGCACTCAGCCATTCGTACAGCGCACCTTCCAGCACCCAGGGCAGCCCTTGCCCGCCGTGTTCAGGCGCGCATGAAAGCGCAGGCCAGCCTGCCTGCCAGAACGCCTGGTAGGCCTGTACGAAACCTGGAGGCGTCACGACCGCGCCGGCATCGAAGCGGCACCCCGGGTTGTCGCCCGCCGCATTCAGCGGCGCCACAACCTCGGCGACGAACTTTCCTGCTTCCTCCAGAACCTGCCGCTGCAGGTCGCCGTCGGTATCGGCAAAGCGCTCGATCGGTCRCAATTGGCCGCCCGCGTCCAGTACGTCGAAAAGAATGAATTGCGCATCTTGCACAGCGGGTTGATAGGTCATACGCCTTTTCTACTGGTTGCCACGGAGTCACAATAATAGTTATTTATAATAACCAAATTGGCGCGCGAATGGCAACAGGCGCAGCCGATCCTTTCGGCACGCGCCCGCCAGGCCGGCTGCCC
>NZ_JBFUCA010001048.1:0-577 GCF_056405475.1 Polaromonas sp. P1_G4 | reverse complement strand
AGCTGGATGTGCTGTCCGGGGTAGCTCTCGCCATGGACATGCGTGCGCCCGTCAGCATTCGCGTCAATCCCGATGTCGACCCCAAGACGCACCCCTACATTTCCACGGGCCTGAAAGACAACAAGTTCGGCGTGGCACACCAAGACGCGCTGCGCATCTACCGGCACGCGGCTTCGCTGAAAGGCTTGCAGGTCGTCGGCATCGACTGCCACATCGGCTCGCAAATCACCGACACCACACCGTACCTTGACGCCATGGACCGGGTGCTCGACCTGGTGGCAGCCATTGAAGCCGCGGGCATCCCGCTGGAACATATCGATTTCGGCGGTGGCCTGGGCATCAACTACAACAACGACACCCCGCCCGAAGCCGACGCACTCTGGCAGCAGTTGCTCGCGAAGATCGACGCGCGCGGCTACGGCAGCAAAAAGCTGATGATCGAGCCGGGCCGTTCACTGGTCGGCAACGCAGGGGTTTGCCTGACGGAAGTGCTCTACGTCAAGCCGGGCGAGCACAAGAACTTCTGCATCGTCGATGCGGCGATGAACGACCTGCCACGTCCTGCGATGTACCAGGC
>NZ_JBFUCA010001047.1:0-578 GCF_056405475.1 Polaromonas sp. P1_G4 | reverse complement strand
ACACGAAGTGAGCGACCGTGGGGGCTCACGTATCGCCTTCAATACAAGCCGCCAGGGTCACGATGACATTGACGGTGTGCGACCAGTAGCTGCCGTCGCTCATCTGTGCGACGGCCACAAGCTGTTGTGAGGTAGCCAGGCGTATGCGTGTTGTCACGCTGGCCTTGCCGGAGCGAGGCCCCAGCGTGAAGCGGGCCACATCGCGCTGGGGGTTTTTCTCGTTGAAGACGGCAATGCTTTTCACGTGGTCGGCCGCCGTCATGGGACTCTCGACCGTGACGGTGATGGGCACCACATTGCCGTTGTCGACCAGCTCGGCTATATCAAGCTTGATTTTGCCCGCTCGTACCGGAGCGCTTTGGGTATAGGCCGCCACCGCTGCCGCCAGCTCACCGGCCTGCGCCGCTGCGGGACGCAAAACGACGCTCAGGCCCATGCTGGCCGCGCCCGCCAGAATATGGCGCCGATTAAAAGAAATAAAACGGCCTGCTGTGGTCATGAGGTCACTTCAGCGTGAGCAGAAAGGCCACCACGTCTTCAATTTGCTGGGCGTTCATGATGGGCTTGCCCTGCCAGGC
>NZ_JBFUCA010001046.1:0-579 GCF_056405475.1 Polaromonas sp. P1_G4 | reverse complement strand
GAAAAACCGCATCATGGTGCCGCCCGTCATGCCTGCGCGCACAAAGGTGCCGCGGCCATGGATGCGCTCTATCAGCCCCTGGTCGGCCAGCAGTTCCAGCGCGCGGCGCAGCGTGCCCAAGGCCACGCCGTGTTCGGCGGCCAGGGTCTGCTCGGCCGGCAAAGCGCTGCCCGGCGGCCATTCGCCCGCCACCACGCGTGCGCGCAAGGCGGCGGCCAGGGCGGCGTAACGGCTTTGGCCCGGTTCGGCGGGCACCACGGTCAATGAAGGGCTTGCTGGAATGGCCATAATTGATCTAGTCCTATAGATGACTAGATCATGTCATGCATCCAGACTTTTGTTTCCTAGGGTTTACACGGAGCGCTGCGGCCCATAAAAAAGGCGGCACCCATCGGGCGCCGCCTTGCGCGGAAAAGCGTGAACCGTTTATTCGATGGTCGCGCCGGAAGTCTGCACGATGCCCTTCCACTTCACATAGTCGGTCTTAAGCAGGCTGGAGAACTGCTCGGGCGTCATGTTCTGCACTTCGGCGCCCTGGGCGTGGATGGCGGCCTTCATCTCGGGCGTGGCCAGCAGCTT
>NZ_JBFUCA010001045.1:0-581 GCF_056405475.1 Polaromonas sp. P1_G4 | reverse complement strand
GTGCGATCCAGTACACCAGTGGCACCGTGCATCAACTGACGGCGGACACGCACCCCATCCAGCGCGAGTTTTACGACTTCTACCGCACACCGCGAGGCGAATACACGCCCACGGGCGGATCGCCGCGAACCACCACGCACCCGACCCTGGCCAGCAACGTCAAGTTCATGAACTTTTACCCGTTCAATGACATCGAGACGATCTCGCCTCGCCCCATGTTGTTCATCACGGGCGACCAGGCGCACTCGAAAGAATTCAGCGAAGACGCCTACAAGCGGGCCGCTGAACCGAAGGAGTTGTTTATTGTTCCGGGCGCCGGCCACGTGGATCTGTATGACCGGGTGACGATGATTCCGTGGGGCAAGCTGACTGCGTTCTTCGGCAAGCACCTGGTGCAGACCGGCGCCTGATGGCGGTTCGGGCGATCATCAATGTGGTGAGCGGCGTCTGCGTCGAACGCGAGACCGCCTTTCACTTCGCCACGCGCAGACGGAGGTTTTGCGCCTCGCTGATGCTTCCACTGCTTTGCGCGAGTAGTCTCGCTGCTGCGGGCGGCGACACTCGGGCAGTTTCCCAACAAC
>NZ_JBFUCA010001044.1:0-581 GCF_056405475.1 Polaromonas sp. P1_G4 | reverse complement strand
GGGCTGAGGCCGCCCCGCTTCGCGGCGCCGCCAGAAACACAAAAACCTGCATGCTTTCCGGCATGCAGGTTTTTCTTCTTGTTGAGGCGGCCGCGCAGGACCCGCTCAAAAAGTGCCGGTCAATGCCGGATTTTCAGGTCCGATTACTTGGCCGGAGCGCTGGCTGCCGTACCAGGCGTCGCTGCGTCACCTGTCATCGGAGACGTGCTGGTTCCCATTGGGGTGCTACCGGTTGTGGACGTACCCATCGAAGAGCTGCTGCCTGTTGGGGATGGCGTGGTCGACGGCGAAGGTGTGGTCGAGGGTGAAGCGGCAGGTGTCGAAGGCGACGCGCCGGTGTCTTCCACCTTTTTGCCACAGGCTCCCAGTGCCAGCAAAGCGGCCAGGGCAACGGCGGTAAGGGCAGCAGGTTTGAATTTGGATGCGTGCATGTCGGTTTCCTTTTTTGAAGATGAAATGGCTGAACGGTGAGTGGCTGAACGTCAGCCGGAATTCAATTTAGCCCGCTACATCGGGCTTACCCCATGAGACGGTGTCCCACAGGGCTGTAAGCGTTTTTCGCCTGATGCGCACACAGAGGC
>NZ_JBFUCA010001043.1:0-582 GCF_056405475.1 Polaromonas sp. P1_G4 | reverse complement strand
CGGAATGAGTGTCAGATGAGCTCCCCAACGAATCGAGAGCAGGCATAGCGTCAGCGCRAAGATGTGATACAGCGGCAAAGCAGCGATATTGTTTGTCTTGCTGACATCGCCTATCCGCTCTAGAGCCGGCGTGAACCATTCTTCAGCCTGAAGAATGGCCGCAACGATATTGCGATGCGTGAGTACGGCGCCTTTTGACAATCCGGTTGTGCCGCCGGTGTATTGCAAAAAGGCGATTGAATCCAGTGTGGTCTGCGCAGGCCTGAGAGGCAGGCGGCTACCTTCGGCAATTGCGCGATTGAAGGCTGTCACGGTGCGCCCGTTTGC
This sequence comes from Polaromonas sp. P1_G4, assembly GCF_056405475.1. Lineage (NCBI taxonomy): Bacteria > Pseudomonadati > Pseudomonadota > Betaproteobacteria > Burkholderiales > Comamonadaceae > Polaromonas > Polaromonas sp. P1_G4. The sequence goes on along the minus strand of NZ_JBFUCA010001043.1, from coordinate 255 downwards.
AAGCGGCAATTTGTAGGCGGGCACCAGCTTGGCCAGGTGGCGAACTGCGAAGTTGATCCATTGGCCATACCAGAAGCCCAGCAAATCACCCATGGACGCCATGACGACGTTCTTCACTGGTGTGCGCTCAATCACTTCCGCCAGTGTGGCAGCGAAGTTCTCCAGAATGACGATGGTAGTGGCCCCGGAGTCGCGTAACTGGTGTTCCAGTTCACGGGCGGTGTACAGCGGATTGACGTTGACGCAGGTATAGCC
>NZ_JBFUCA010001042.1:0-584 GCF_056405475.1 Polaromonas sp. P1_G4 | reverse complement strand
GATACGCACTGTGTTCCCAAGCGCCCTTGGGCTCAACCACCATACGGACCTTATCCCCCGTTTGAAATGTGGTGACGGTTTGCACCGGTGTTCCGAAATCGCCCACATCCAGACGACGGCGAAGTCCTTCTGGCAATGCGGTTTTCAGGAACTCAACCACCAAAGTCTGGCCTTGCTGGCGTATATCCACGCCAACCTGGTTATTGGGCAGATCCACAACGATACGGCCAGAACCCTCAACGCCACGACGGAAATCGATGTCCTTCAAAGGCAATGTGTCGGTGTTGCGATTTTCGGCAAACACTGGTGGTGTAGTGGCGGAGGGCGTAGCCGCCGCCACTGAATCGAGGGTAATCAACAACGATTTCCCTTGAATCTCAGCTTTATACGCCGTTGGCACCTTTAGATTCAGTACTACACGGGTTCTTTCACCCGCCTGCACTACATTCGCCGAGCGCAGATTTCCCAAGTTGAGGTCCACTGCAGATCGTCCCATGGAGTTACCAACCCCGGGAAAATCAAGTGCTATACGCGCCGGCGTCTGGATACTAAAACCCGTCGGTACCGCAGCCAAAGGTTCCGCC
>NZ_JBFUCA010001041.1:0-589 GCF_056405475.1 Polaromonas sp. P1_G4 | reverse complement strand
CCAAAATAAGGGAGTTCACGCCAGAGGCGGTGGGGTATGCACTCTACAAAAAGATCAAAGGGAAGTCTGGGAGCTTGCCAAACTTCTCATCAATCGACGCGATTATCTATGTCTCAGAGAAGCACTATCAACTACTGCCTGACGGGAGAACTGCTTTCGCTATGCTCATTTTTCAAAGCGTTGGCGTAATGCAGTCGCCATGGAAGCTGCAATTCATTAATAGATTGGTTGAGGCATGGACACAGCGGCGTACCGGAGTTCCCTCGGTAGGTGACGGAGATGTCAAAGCCTTCAGAACCGTCGTTGACGTCCCAAATACGATGAAACGCTCCGAATTCTGGAATCTTGAGTATCTTCGCAACCCTTATCTAAAGGACCTAACTCTCAGTAGATTGCGAGTGACGTTCAACCGGATCCTGGGCAATCAAGGTAGAAGTATCTTTAAAGGGAATTGGCCAAGACCGTCTCGAGAAGAAGGGATGGAGTGGATGCGGCGGCTCCAACATTGCATTGCTGAGGTGAATCGCAGAAATACTGATGTACGGGACTTGCACTTAAGTCTCCTTACTGAGGTCGAGAAGTACGAAGC
>NZ_JBFUCA010001040.1:0-599 GCF_056405475.1 Polaromonas sp. P1_G4 | reverse complement strand
GGTCAGCGACTGCGAAAAAAATGGGTCACACCGACGCGAAACTTACCAAGATGGAAAATCAAAGCTGCCTCGATTTCATCAAATGGTTTGATGACACCCTAGACATCAGACCTGGAATGCTTGGCTCCGTGGCCGACATTTCTGCGATGTTCTTTGTTGTGGACAACATGAAAAATCTATTGTTGTTTAACGAAAGATTGCCTCATGAATTGTCTTGGAACGAGTTTTTAAGTGAAAAAAAATTATTCCGAAATTTGAAGTCGATACCAATTGAAGACAATTGGGAATTTGAAAGATTTATTGAATTAAGGCATCAATATTTGCAATGGCTAGATAGCCGCCGAGGTTGAACTGCGGCTCAGGGATGGGGCCAGTTCATATCGGTGAGACCATGAAACAAAACACTTTGTTAGACCTTTTAGGTAAGGACGACGGTTCAGTAGACGTAGTACTCAACGCTATTGAGCAACTTCGCAACGAACTATTGCAAGGGCAAGTTGAAGATTGGGAGAACCCCTACGCTAGAGCAATTCCTGGAGGCCATGCATGCATGGCTGGCGACGATGGGGCCTCGTGTCGATGACAAGCCGTCTTGGAAG
>NZ_JBFUCA010001039.1:0-600 GCF_056405475.1 Polaromonas sp. P1_G4 | reverse complement strand
AGAAAGGGATGTCCGCCGAAATCATCCGTCAAATAGGTGAATATCTGTGGCTCGAATGACGTTCCCATATAGGAGCCGATTTGTGAAAGCATATTTTTGACGTCGTTGTCGTCAAAGAAACCTAGATAGTAGGGTTTTACGTAGCCAAACAGAGGATTATCTAGACCGCTTGGAAGTCGGCCTGCTTCGATGATGTGGGCATTGGTTCCGCAAAGAATGAAACTGAAGAGGTTGGGCGTTTGTTGGTATGCCGATCGGATTGCTTGCCAAAAAGGTAGGAATTCGTCTCCAGAAGACCATCTTTCGCTAGAAGACAAATCGAAGCAAATATTTTGAATTTCATCAAATATCAACAAACTAGGCTTTCCGAATTTCTTTTTGACTAGAAGCAAATCTTCGGTAAAGCATGTGGACGCGTCTGCTTCGGTGTATGCGTTTTCGGAAGATCCTGACTTCGCTAAGCCATTGGATAAATAGAGGGCTTCCTTGATGCGGAAGAGGGCCTTATTCCAAGTGGTTTTATGAAATCGGGTGTCATTGCAATCTACAAAAACAACAGGCGCATTGGTGTCTTTTACGGTTCGAACGACGGCCCAAAGG
>NZ_JBFUCA010001038.1:0-604 GCF_056405475.1 Polaromonas sp. P1_G4 | reverse complement strand
CCATCCTTCTTCTTTCATTTGGCACCTTTGCCAGCATGATGGCCCAGCGCATTTGCGACGCCATGCTGCCCGAGCTGTCGCGTGTGTTTGCCGTCAGCCTGGCCCAGGCTGCACAGGTCGTGTCGATATTTGCCATGACGTATGGCGCGTCGCAGCTTTTTTACGGCCCATTGGGCGACAGGCTGGGCAAGTTTCGGGTGGTCACTTTTGCCACGCTGGGCTGCAGCGTCGGCAGCCTGCTGGCCGTGTTTGCGCACAGCCTTGACGCGCTGGTGTTTGCCCGCCTGCTGATGGCGCTGGGCGCCGCGGCGCTGATTCCGCTGGGCATGGCCTGGGTAGGCGACAACGTGCCCGCCGATCAGCTGCAGGAAATGCTCACGCGCACCGGCCTGGGCAGCACGCTGGGCATTGTGTGCGGCCAGCTGATTGGCGGCCTGCTGACCGATGCGCTGGGCTGGCGCTGGTCCTTTGTGTTCATGACCGTGCTGTTTGCCGTGGTCGGCACGCTGATGTACCTTGACCTGCGCCGCCAGAATGCCGCGCAGCGCGCCGAGGGCAAAGCCCCGGCAGCCACACCCCGTCAACCCGTGCAGCGCACCCATTT
>NZ_JBFUCA010001037.1:0-609 GCF_056405475.1 Polaromonas sp. P1_G4 | reverse complement strand
GCCCCAGATCAGGGGCAGCGCGGCCTCCAGATCGGCCACTACGGCGTCGAGGTAGCGCTGCTCTGGCATTTCGCCCGCGACCTCGTGCGAATTGAAGTCGCACTAAGGGCATTTCTTGTGGCACCAGGGCAGGTGCACGTACAGCGACAGCGGCGGCAACGCGGCCAGCTGCAGCGTGCCGCTGCGCATGTAGTGCTGGATGTCTTGCTGGGCCATAAAAGGAAGAGTGGTTACAGCCAGCGCTCACGCATGAGTTCGATCATTTGCCGTGCGGCCTTGCCGCGGTGGCTGTTGGCGTTTTTTACCTCAACGGGCAACTGTGCAAAGGTTTGGCCGAACTCGGGGATGTACATCACGGGGTCGAAACCGAAGCCGTTGCTGCCGCCGGGCGCGGGTGCGATTTCTCCGGCCACGCGGCCTGAGGCAATCAGTGGCTCCGGGTCTTCTGCAGACCGGACCGCCACCAGGGTGCTAACCAGCGCCGCGCGACGCTGGGCGGGCTGCGTCAGGCCGGCCATTTGCTCCAGCAAGGCTTTGACGTTGTTGTCGTCGCCCTTGGCATAGCCAAACTGCGTGGCGTAAAACGCGGTGTCCACGCCGGGCAGGCCG
>NZ_JBFUCA010001036.1:0-609 GCF_056405475.1 Polaromonas sp. P1_G4 | reverse complement strand
CGGCAGCACGGCGGAGCAATATGCCAAGGAAGCCTTTGAGCGCTACGGTGCCGACGCGGTGACGCTCTCGCCCTTCATGGGGTTTGATTCGGTCGCGCCGTATTTGAAGTACGAAGGCAAGGGCGCTTTCCTGTTGTGCCGCACCTCCAACCCCGGCGGCGACGACCTGCAGAACCAGCGATTCGCCTCGATTGAAGGCCAGCCGCTGCTGTACGAGCATGTGGCGCGTCTGGCGCAAGGTCTGTGGAACCTCAATGGCCAGCTGGGGCTGGTGGTGGGGGCGACGTACCCGGCGGAGATTGAGCGTGTGCGGGCCGTGGCGCCTACCTTGCCTTTGCTGATTCCGGGTGTGGGGGCGCAAGGTGGCGATGCGGTGGCGACCGTGAAGGCGGGATGGCGGTCCGGCGCTCCCATCATCGTGAACTCGTCGCGCGCGATTTTGTATGCCTCTTCGGCGGATGATTTTGCGGAGGCTGCGCGGCGCGAGGCGGTGAAGACTCGGGATGTGCTGGAGGCGGCTCGGGGTGAGGCTTTGAAGTAGGCTGGTTTCTTACCCGGCGTTGTACTCTTTACTGAGAGTTGCTGGCCGGGGGTAGCCCGGCATGCAGG
>NZ_JBFUCA010001035.1:0-613 GCF_056405475.1 Polaromonas sp. P1_G4 | reverse complement strand
GACTCACACCGACAACGCTGTGGTTACTGATGGTGGTCACGGTGTAGACGAACCACTCAACGTCGTCGATATTCCGGCCTCCCACTTAGCCAGCCACTTTGCCGGCGGTCACAGTGGCGGAGCATACGGCGAGGGTCAGTTAGCCGGGCTGGACGTGCTGCCCTTCAACGACACTAGCAGCTTCCTCGTCAACGCCGATGGTGACATGGTGGGCGAAGTCACCCGATTGTCGAACGGTTGGGTACAGGTTAAAGACATTGGAGGGGCGAGCGTTTACCTCAACCCCCGGGCGGCATCCGGTGACCCAAATGCCATCGTAAGCGCCCAGCAATACCAAGACGCACAAGAGCAGGCCGAAGTTAGCCAGGCAGCCAGCGCCATCGGCCTGATGAACAGCATCATCGGCTTGCAGCATTGGGACGACATGGGCGACTTGCAGCGGCTTGCCGCGGTAAGCAGCATTTACAACGCACTAGACAAGATGAGCGGCGGCGGTGCCTTGCCCGGCGACTTGGGAACGGCTGCTGGCGTGCTGGGTTTGCTCAGTGCCTTGGACCAAGGCAATGCCGGTGGTGCCTTGTACAGCGGGCTCAGCCTTGTAGAGAGCCTGACG
>NZ_JBFUCA010001034.1:0-619 GCF_056405475.1 Polaromonas sp. P1_G4 | reverse complement strand
GGCAAGTAGACTTAGGTTGGGTTTATTGAATGCAGGCTTCAGGAAGCCTGCCGCAAATAAAACCATGATTTCGTGAGCTTAGCAAGGATGCATGGCCTTGAGCGGAAGCGATGCACGCGTCCGCGCTGCTCGTGTCCGCAGATTGGAGCAGGGCACTCACTACACCAATCAGTCGCGGACTGCTACTTATGCCATTCACCCGCCCAGCGAAAAGTCCTCCGCCGGAATCTCCCCCACAAATACCACCTGCGGTCGATCCTGCAGGTGCGCCAAAAGTGATCAGGTCAGCGTTGGCATCCAGGCCTTCAGGTAGGTTATTTCGAATTGCCACCATTAATGTGAGATCGCTGTTGTCATAAATGTTGGTAACGCCATAGCCAACTACACTGACCTGTGAAGACTTGGGAAGACCACTGAGTATTCTGACGCTCTCAATACTTGAGGGGAGTGCGTCCATATCCGACTTCTTCAACCTCAGAAGTGCAATATCTTTTCCCTCTCGAATCATCTGGTTAAGAGCGTCAACAGTATTCGGGAAAGCTTCCGGAATACCGTCTCCGAGCCATTCGGTTGCTTCGACCAAAACTTTTTTCATGTTTAGATTCAGATGTCCTCGCAT
>NZ_JBFUCA010001033.1:0-620 GCF_056405475.1 Polaromonas sp. P1_G4 | reverse complement strand
GAATGGGAGTTGCATCGCGTATGCAGTGCCGTAATCCCAGGCGATACCGATAAGCCCGAACGCCGAAAACACCAACGCCCACACCAACACTTTTGCCACGGAGAGTTGGGCTTCTTGCTTGCCACGGATTCGGTACTCTTCATCCAGCTTTGCTTCCAAAGCCAACAACCTCTCATCAAGTGCTACCCGCCGCGCATACTTCCCCGCTTGATGTACTTCTTTCTGTTCATCACTTAATTCGTCCCAAGTCGRCTCAAGTTTTTTCCATTCAGCGTTTTCTATCTCGTCGGCGGCCTCGCGCTCTCGCTGCAGAACTTGCCAAGGTATGTCGAGTTCCGGTGGGCCAAACCAAATTTCGCGCCAAGGTTTTTTATCACTCGCTGTGCGAAACGAAAGCACTGCAACACAAAAAACAATGGTGGTAATGAGAATTGTCCAGCCGATGTTCTCGTTGATGTGCTTCAACTCTTGGTAGAAGAACGCGATCAACCAACCGCCCGCGAGGAAAAGAAGGAATACCCCGGAGTTTATGAATGCCTTCTTCTTGTCGGTGGTGAAAACGATCCACATCTTCTTCCAGTTGAGGAAGATAAGGAACGGAGGTAAAAGGACACTGATTG
>NZ_JBFUCA010001032.1:0-623 GCF_056405475.1 Polaromonas sp. P1_G4 | reverse complement strand
CCTATGCGCATCTTCAGGCCCTTGATGTCCTTGACGGACTTGATTTCCTTGYGGTACCAGCCACCCATCTGGGCGCCGGTATTGCCGCCCGGGAAGTTCACGATGTTGAACTTGGAATAGAACTCGCGCATCAGCTTCATGCCGTTGCCTTCGTACATCCAGGCACTCATCTGCCGGCTGTTCAGGCCGAAGGGAATGGCGCAACCCAGCGCAAAGCATTCGTCCTTGCCGAAGAAATAGTAGGGCGCCGTGTGGCAGGCCTCGATGGAGCCTTGTTGCACACCGTCGACCACACCGAAGGCCGGCATCAACTCACCGGCCGCATGCACCGAGATTTCGAACTTGCCGCCGGACATGGCCTTGACGGCCTTGGCAAATACTTCGGCGGCACCAAAAATCGTGTCAAGGGATTTGGGGAAGCTGGAGGCCAGGCGCCAACGAACGGCAGCCTGCGCATGAACAGCAGGTGCGACACCTGCGGCCAGCACACCGGCAATACCGGCATTTTTGATAAGTGAGCGACGATCCATAAAACTCTCTCCTGAAGTTATCGAATTTTGCGTTGATCTGCCAGATCGGTTCGGCCTGCTATAACAGTTGAATTGCATTGCCTTGATTGAATC
>NZ_JBFUCA010001031.1:0-624 GCF_056405475.1 Polaromonas sp. P1_G4 | reverse complement strand
AGTGCACCCACTGTCACCGAACCAATGCATCGAACGAACAGCAATCGGCCACTGATTGACTTGGCCGAGCCCGGCAAGAGAACAAGTGTGGGCCCCAAGCATGCCGCCAGTGCTACCCACAAGAATTCGTATTGAAGCGTGAATACGACCCCGATGATTGCCACAGAAGGCACGATACCCGCAGCGATGAGAATCGAGTTCCGAAGTCCAAGCTTGGTCTTTTGAGTCTTCGATATGTCGAAACCGGCAACACGAGCTGCGACTTTCGTTAAGAGGAACATGGAAACACCAAACAGGATGCCACCAATCAAAAATAGGCCCGTCACCAGAAGAAGCGTGAGGACTGGATTCGAACCGCCTCGAAAATCATAAAGAAAGAAGGCCAACATGGCCAAGCCCCATGCGAGTCCAAGCAAGATGAATCGCCAGATAGTCATGTGAGGCCTAACGCTTGAGCAAAGACACGCGCGGAGGCGAGACGGCTTGCCGTAGCGCGTCGGCGCTTGAGCAAGGGGTTAGGCCGCATACGGCGACGTGGCCTACGGCTTGCCGGGGCAACCATCATGTAGCGCGATTTCTTGATACTCGACCGCGTGTTCTTGGGGAAGCGGAACTATCTTCTTG
>NZ_JBFUCA010001030.1:0-628 GCF_056405475.1 Polaromonas sp. P1_G4 | reverse complement strand
GCCTACAAGGATTCACGCATATCTGGGTCCATCCGAGAGCATCAGATTCTCGGCAAGCCTGCGTTTTATCTCCCTCATGAAAGACTAATAGATGCAAGACTTCAGCGCAGAAATCCTGTTCAAAGCAGAAACGGATGCGGAATCCTTTGGGCAGAGAGTCGGTGCGCAACTCGGTGCGACAGAGTCGTATTTCGACAAGGCACTTCAAAGCCTGGGCGCGTCGCTGCCCGGTGCGTGCAATGAGTTCTCCGTGGAGCGCTTTCGGCGCTATCGGAATGTAGTGAGCGTGCAGTTTTATGCCGGGGATCGCTCGGAATACAGGCCCATTCTTTCGGCCCTTTTCCAACTCGGCGCGCACATGGTCAAACTGCATGTCGGAGCCGACGACTACAACGAGGTCGAACTCTATGCGGATGGCAAACAGACCAAGAAGAAAGCAGCCTTTCTCAAAGAGTTTCAGTCCATTGCGCTACCTGACCCGACTTCGGACTTTCAGCGGGCGCTCGCCAACAGGAATTTCAACCGTGCCGAAGTCCTGGTCCCCCAGATTGACGTGACCAGAATAACGCTTGACGACGAGATTCTCGAAGCCTTGATGCTCCGGGAGGCATCTCCTATTGCACTGCAT
>NZ_JBFUCA010001029.1:0-634 GCF_056405475.1 Polaromonas sp. P1_G4 | reverse complement strand
GCGCGAGCAGCTCCTTTTTTGATAGCATTTACAGCCCGATCGACTTGATCCGTCGGGCGCCCCCATGCAGCTGGCGGCAGACGTGGGGTATTCTTTGCGCAAGATGCCAGGCACCCCTAAAAACACTTCCTCCCCCCTTCACTACCGCGTCGAAACAGACGTTCTGCACGCCCACCTCTTTCGCGTGACCCTCACGATCGCACAGCCTGACGCTTTGCAAAGGGTCTCGCTGCCTGTGTGGATCCCCGGCAGTTACCTGGTGCGGGAATTCTCCAAAAACCTGCAGAACCTGGAGGCTCGCCAAACGGTACGAACACCGCTTCGTGCCGAACAGCTCGATAAATGCACCTGGCAGATTCAGTGCTCGCCTGCCAAACCGCTGGTGCTGCGCTATGAGGTGTATGCCTGCGACAACTCCGTGCGCAGCGCCTGGCTGGATTCCCATCGCGGCTTTTTCAACGGCACCAGCCTGTGCCTGAAAGTGCAGGGCCAGGAAAAAGCCGCGCATGTGCTGGAGATCCTCACACCGAAAGCCGCCAAGGGCTGGTCACTGGCCACAGGGCTCAGGCCGCAGGCAGTCAACAAGCATGGGTTTGGTACCTACCTGGCGGCCGATTACGACGAACTGGTGGAC
>NZ_JBFUCA010001028.1:0-636 GCF_056405475.1 Polaromonas sp. P1_G4 | reverse complement strand
GGCTTGCTCCGGTATCCGGGCTGGTCTGCGCTGTGACATCGCCCAGGCCGTTGGGGCTGTAAGTGGTGGCGAGGTTGCGGGGGTCGGTGACCTGGGTCAGGTTGTCATTGGCGTTGTAGGCGAAGCCGGTGGTGGTCGGCGTCGCACTTCCGGTGTTGGCGGGCTGCTGGGTCTGGATGGGGCGGCCCAGGCTATGCGGTGTCGGCCCGGGCGAAGGTGCATAGCATCACGTCTTTAAATTAGATGACGCGCTATTAACTCTCCATCCTCAATAAACAATTCTTTTGCGGGAGTTTTAATCGACGCCATATCTAGGTGAATAACTTGCGACGCTCCTTTTAGCGCCTCGCATAAATCCTTCGTGCTAATTTCAACCGACCTTTCTCTTGTTTCCTTCCAAAGCCGACTAAGCTCCCACGCATCGCCATCGGACAGTGTTTCTATATCTTTAAGAATCCACATCTCAGTGAGTTCAGCTCCCTTGCGAAGAACCATGCAGCAAGCCTCTCCCGTGATGGGGAAATCTTTTAAGGAATCACTCATGAAAACCTCCTTTAGTCGAGCGGTATAAATTTTCCACGGCTGGGTGTTCCACCCGTTGCGCCAGGCTCATATTGGTGTTGATGCGGGTTGGGA
>NZ_JBFUCA010001027.1:0-637 GCF_056405475.1 Polaromonas sp. P1_G4 | reverse complement strand
CTATAGCCCCTGTAGAGGCAACAGCTTGCCTTCGGCCGCGGAAGGCGGCGCAATGCGCAGCAGGCGTGACAGCGTGGGCGCGATGTCCACCACTTCCACGCGCGCATCGATGCGGCCGGGCTTTATCCAGGCGGGGCCGTACATCAGGATGGGCACTTGCGTGTCATACGGATGCGGAGAACCGTGGGTGGCGACCGTGTTGCCGAACATCCAGCCGGGCTTGAGTGAATACTGCACGTCGCCCGATACATCGGCGTGCCAGGATTTTCGGATCTGGTCGAAAAATGGCGCACCGGCACGGCTTGCGCTTGCCAGTTCGCGGCGGGTATAGGCCGCAGCAAAGCCGGGCTCTGCCAGCAGCAGGGTGCGGGCTTCTTCTGCCAGGGCATTCGGGTCTGCCTGCTTTTGCGCGATGAGTTTTTTGTCGAACAGCAAGCTGGAGCCGGAGAACCCTGCTGTCCATTTGCCTTCGCCAAAGCGTTTTTCCAGGCCGGTGTTGACGCGCCACAGCACCTGGCTGCTGTTGACGCGACCGGCCTCACGGCCCTGGCTGGCGAGGTAGTCAGGTGACGGCATAAAGCCGTGGTCGGCCGTCAGCATGACGAGGTAGTTGTCTTTGCCGACGCGGGCATCCAGG
>NZ_JBFUCA010001026.1:0-643 GCF_056405475.1 Polaromonas sp. P1_G4 | reverse complement strand
GCTCCACCAAGCGCGACGTGGTCGATGCCGCACGGCGGGTCCTGCAGGGCAACGTCGGTTCTTTCGTTCCCTGCCATCCCATTACCGGCAAAGAGGTGTCGGGTGTCGAACACGCCGATGTAGATCTCTACAACGGAAAGCAGGTCATCCTGACCCCCATAGAGCGGACTTTCACGGTCCAGCTGCAAAAAGCCACCGACGTATGGACCGCCATGGGCTGTCATGTCCTCAAGATGTCGCCGCAGGCACATGACGCTGCGTACGCCGCAGTCAGCCATCTGCCCCACCTGATCGCCTTTGCACTGATCAACGGCATTACCGGACAGGAGAACGGGAAGGATTACATGTCCCTGGCCGGGCCCGGCTTTCGCGACTTTACACGCATCGCTGCGAGCGATCCGAAAATGTGGCGCGACATCCTGATTGCCAACCGCGAAGAGTTGCTGGCGCAGTCCAAGATCTTTCAGCAGACCCTGCAGTCCCTCGAAGTACTCATTTCGAGCAGCAACGGCGACGGCCTGGAAGCGCTCATTGAGCAAGCCAGCGAGACGCGCGCCAACTGGCGCATCTCTTCTCAAAAATCGCATAAATAAACCTGCGATTCATGTTCGACATCGAGTTCCTGGACATCCCGCCCCTCAGT
>NZ_JBFUCA010001025.1:0-648 GCF_056405475.1 Polaromonas sp. P1_G4 | reverse complement strand
GCTGCAGGCCGGGCACCGCGTTGTAGCTCCGGACATGGTCGGGTTTGGCAAAAGCGACAAGCCCAAGAAGGACAGCTTTCATAGCTTCACCGCCCATCGCCAGATACTGCTCGAGTTGGTAGAAAAACTGGATCTGCAGAACGTCGTGCTTGTGGTGCAGGACTGGGGCGGTTTGCTGGGCCTGACGCTGCCGATGGTCGTGCCGCATCGCTACAAAGGCCTGCTGGTCATGAACACCATGCTGGGCACCGGGGATGCTCCCTTGCCTGCAGGCTTTGTGGCCTGGCGCGAGATGTGCGCCAGGAACCCCGGGTTTGATGTGGCGCGCCTTTTTGCGCGTGGCAATCCGCAGATGAGTCCCGCAGAGTGCGCGGCCTACAACGCGCCGTTTCCGGACAAAGGTCATCGCGCCGCGCTGCGCGCGTTCCCGCCCATGGTGCCGGATGCACCTGATGCCGACGGCGCCGCCATTTCACGCCAGGCGCGCGCGTTCTGGCACAACGACTGGCCCGGCCGGACATTGATGGTGGTGGGTGTACAAGACCCGGTGCTGGGCCCGCCCGTCATGAAGGAGCTGCAAGCCCTGATCCGCGGTTGCGGCGAGCCCTTGATGCTGCCGCGGGCCGGCCACTTTGTGCAAGAGCACGG
>NZ_JBFUCA010001024.1:0-649 GCF_056405475.1 Polaromonas sp. P1_G4 | reverse complement strand
CTCGTAGGTCCAGTCGTTTCTGCGGCCCACGCCGTCTGCGGCGCTTCCTGGTCTGCCGGCGCGCGCCGCCATCTTGAGGTTTTCGGTCACGCTGAGGTTGCCGAAGATGCCGCGGCCTTCGGGCACATAGGCGATGCCGAGGCGGGCGATTTCGTAGGGCGGGGCGCCCGTCATGGGCCTGCCGTTGATGGCGACCGAGCCCGAGCGTGGCTTGACGAGGCCCATGATGCTTTTGAGCAGCGTGCTCTTGCCCATGCCGTTGCGGCCCATGAGGCCTATGGTCTCGCCGCGCGCGACGTGAAAGTCTATGCCGCGCAGTACGTGGCTGGCGCCGTAATAGGTGTGAATGTCCTGGGCGCCGATCAGGATGTCGATCTGTTTCTCAACCATGCTCATAAGGTCTCCAGGCGGGGCCGCAGCGCCGGGCCGCCCCAAGCAAGGCCAGCCCCTGGTGAAGTGAAAGGGGCAGCGCGCCGCAGGCTCGAAGTGAAAAGCGTGGGGGCCATATTCTCAGTGCTCCTCGCCTAAATACGCTGCCTGCACGCCTGCGTCGGCACGGATTTGCGCGGGCGTGCCGCTGGCGATCACCTGCCCGTTGACCATCACGGTGAGCTTGTCGGCCAGCGCGAACACCGCGTCCATGTCGTGC
>NZ_JBFUCA010001023.1:0-649 GCF_056405475.1 Polaromonas sp. P1_G4 | reverse complement strand
ATTCAAGACGCTCGCCCCAACGCATGCGAGCCTTGCCCCGGATGACATAGATCACACTTTCCAGATGACCATGATGATGGGCGCCGGTCTTGGCGTCGGCGTGGATRGTCACCGTGCCGGCCCAGAGCTTTTGGGCACCGACGCGGGCGAAGTTGATGGCGGCGCGCCTGTCCATGCCGGGTGTTTGTGCGGTATTGCCATCAAGCTGATTGCCGGCGATCACGCGCACGCCGTCGTGCTTCCATGGCGGGTCGGCTTCTCCCTGCGCGTGAGGATGCGCGTGTCCAGGACCGTGGGAATGATCGTGGTCGTGAGGATGATGCGGAAGCGTGGGGTCATTGCTCATGCTGCCAGCGTACACCAGCGCCGTGCATTCAGTCCAGCACAACGGCCTCCCGCACTGCGCAGCAATGCCGCGCGCGCTGAGCAACCTTACTTGTAGCGTTCCCGCGCCAGCGCCGCACCTGCACCCAGCGCCTGCAACTTCTTCAGGGCCACTTCGCGGTCCATGGGCGCCAGGCCGCAATTGGTGCAGGGAATCAATCGGTTTCTGGGCACATATTTGAGCGCCTTGCCGATGGTGTCGGCCACCTGCTCGGGCGTTTCAATCTCCTCGCTGGCGACGTCGATCACGCCGACCATCACGTCC
>NZ_JBFUCA010001022.1:0-656 GCF_056405475.1 Polaromonas sp. P1_G4 | reverse complement strand
GTCTGAATTGCTGGTGTTCATCACACCCAAAATGCTGACTAACGGATCTGCCCTGCGTTAATTCCGACCACCCGTCTGATCGCCTTGGGCGAGTTCGAGGGCGGTAGGTAAAGAAGGCGTCGTGCTGAAGGACTGCGCGTGGGACTGCCAGTCCTCTGCGTAGTTGCTTGGCATGCTTCTGGGCAACCTTTCCTCCATATCAATTGAATGCACATCCGTTGAGAATCGCCTGCGTGGGCTTGCCTGGGTCGGGGAAATCCACCGTCGGCAGGCATCTTGCCCGAAGAATGGGGTTGCGGTTCATTGACTCGGATCAGGTGATAGAACAACGTATCGGTTGCTCTATCCGTGAGTTTTTTGAGCGCGAAGGTGAAGACGCATTTCGCGACATCGAGCAGCTGGTCATCGATGAGTTGACTCAGGGTGAGGTTTGCGTACTCTCCAGCGGCGGCGGGGCTGTGCTGCGCCCCGCCAACCGGCAACATCTTCGGGAGCGGGCGCAGGTGGTTTACCTGCATTCCATCCCCGAAGAGGTTTTTCGCCGTTTGCGGCATGACCAGAACCGCCCCTTGCTTCAGGTGGCCGATCCGCTGGCGCGGCTCAGGGATCTTTACGCCGCCCGTGACGCCCTCTATCGGGAAACGGCACACTATGTC
>NZ_JBFUCA010001021.1:0-660 GCF_056405475.1 Polaromonas sp. P1_G4 | reverse complement strand
TCCGGAGGCTGTGCGAGGGGCACGCGTGGTTCCACAGGTGTTTCCCCGCGTCTCCAAATTTTCTTACCGCGTTACAACTCAGACCGAATTTGAAGAAACCCTGGGGCAGCTCTTTGGCGTGGCTGCAGACAGTAGCACCATCGACCAATTGCTTGCAGACATGGACTCACCACTGGAGAGTGAGTCAAATGACGATTCTTCGCTGGAGTCTGCCGCAGCGGACAACGAGCTGGTCAAGTTTGTCAACAAGGTCATCATTGACGCTTACAACCAGAAGGTTTCGGACATTCACATCGAGCCTATGCCAGGCAAAGCCAAAACCGGTATCCGGTTTCGCATTGACGGTACCTTGCAGCCCTATATCGAAGTGCCGGCGCAGTTTCGCCAGGCCATGGTCACGCGGCTCAAGATCATGTGCGACCTGGACATCTCTGAAAAGCGCAAACCGCAAGATGGGAAGATCAAGTTCAAGAAATACGGCCCACTGGACATCGAGTTGCGTGTTGCCACGATTCCATCCGCCGGTGGTGTGGAAGATGTGGTCATGCGGATTCTTGCCGCAGGTGAGCCGATCCCGCTTGAAAAACTCGGATTGACGGCGCACAACAAGGAGCGACTGGAAAAAACGATCTCCAAGCCTTATGGTCTTTTTTATGTATG
>NZ_JBFUCA010001020.1:0-660 GCF_056405475.1 Polaromonas sp. P1_G4 | reverse complement strand
GTGCAACCCGCCGGGCGCTGGCATATTGAAGCGCACCAGTTCCGCATCGACACCGCGGGCGGGGTAGGCCGGCCCACGCCTGAAGGCGCACATCGCGACGGTGTGGACTTCGTGGTGGTGATGATGGTGGCGCGGCACGGCGTCAAAGGCGGCGAAACCCGGGTGTTCGATGCCAACGGCCCGCATGGTGTGCGCTTTGTGATGCAGGAGCCCCTGACGGCGCTTCTGCTGGACGATGCCCGGGTAATTCACGAGACCACGCCCATCCTGCCGGCAGACGATCGGGCCGGCAGTAGTTTTCGGGATACGCTGGTGCTCACTTACCGGGCAGCGGGCTTTCAGGCCCCCTGATATCCGGCTGGCGCGGCAGCCGTAAATACCGGCACACCTCTGCACCGCTGCGGYAACACCCGTTTTCCGGTGTTGCGAAAAACACCGGAAAACCCGCTTGACGGATTTAGTTTAAACCTAAACAATTAAGGTCAAATTAATCCAGAGAGTACGCATTCATGCACATTCTTTGCCTGGGCGGCGGTCCCGCAGGCTTGTATTTCGCCCTGCTGATGAAGCTGCAAAATCCGGCGCATCAGGTGACGGTGGTCGAGCGCAACCGGCCTTTTGACACCTTCGGCTGGGGCGTGGTGCTGTCGGACCAGACGC
>NZ_JBFUCA010001019.1:0-661 GCF_056405475.1 Polaromonas sp. P1_G4 | reverse complement strand
CCTTTAAGGATGGGGGAGCTCATCTATCGGCACTTGCCAATCGAGCCAAGCACAGAAGCGTTGTATTGCCATCCTTCAGCGAGGATTGGACGGGGCAGCGTGCGGAGCGTCACACGATCCTGATACAGCGCTTTGAGCACGATGGGGTAGCGTATCCAGAGGTTATGGCAAAGAGTTTTTTGCAGAACGAATTCGACCGAACTACCAAGCTGTTTGTTCAGGCCGGAATACAGCTCAATATGCTTCTTTGCGATCGGCTTAACAAGATCCAAACCGATCCAGGGGCTCCTTCCGCGTTGTTATGAGGCGTCGCGTTTCATCGAAAAGGTGAGTGGCACTTCGATGATTGGTTCCATGACATCCACTTTGCTAGTGAGATAGTGGGGGAGCCATGAATACCGTTTAGTCGTTTTGATGGCCGGGTTATTGCTGGATTGCGCGTCGGCTCTGTACTCGCGCAATGTCCCCGGCTCCACCAATTAGGGGTGTTCATGCCCCTTGCCAGCGGCTAGACTGCCGATATGAAACTCGTGGCATTTCTGATTTTGACATTCCCATTCGCGGCTTCGGCAGACACGATTTATCACTGCAAGGCCTTTGCCGGCGGTACGTTTTGGAGCAACAAGCATTGCAATACACAGAACGCACATGTTGACCGCAT
>NZ_JBFUCA010001018.1:0-662 GCF_056405475.1 Polaromonas sp. P1_G4 | reverse complement strand
CTGCGCCAGCTGGGTCAGGCCACCCTGATCACCCAGACCGARGGCCTCATCAGGCAGTATGGCGTTGCACGCGTGCTGGATGCCCGGCGGCCGAAATTCGGCCAGGACATGCAACCGGTCACGGCAACGCAGGCCCAGGAAAGCCACGGCATCCTGGGTTATGCCACGGCACTGGCAGGTGCCGGGCTGCTGGTCGCAAGCGACTGACGGCTTTCACTTCGTGCTGAAGTCGGGAGGGCCACCTCCCCGGCTTGATCCGCTGAATCGGGTTGCACACGGACACAAAAGACCGTGTACAACCCCGGGCACGCGGCTTCTGCTTGCCAGAGGGATGGGGGCCGAATCGGGCAGGCCGGTGGTATTCTTTGCCCATGAAACTTATCCTCAAATGGCTTTTAAGCGCAGCGGCCTTGCTGGCCGTTGCCTATCTCTACCCCGGGGTCGTGGTGACCAGTTTCACCGGAGCACTGATTGCCGCGGCGGTACTTGGTGCGCTGAACATGGTGGTGCGCCCGATCCTGGTTCTGCTGACGCTGCCCGTCACGCTGGTGACGCTGGGCTTGTTCCTGTTTGTCATCAACGCGCTGATGTTCTGGGCTGCGGCCGGTCTGATTGACAGCCTGAAGGTCACGGGCTTTACCGCCGCGCTGATAGGCTCACTG
>NZ_JBFUCA010001017.1:0-665 GCF_056405475.1 Polaromonas sp. P1_G4 | reverse complement strand
ACGGCCAAACAGGACGCTGGTCGAAGCGGCAGCGCTGCTGCCGCCGGCGTTAGCCAAAGCACCGCTGTCAATGGCGAAGCCGCCTTCGAGGGTGAACACAGCAGCCAAGCCGCCACCGAGGTCTTCGCTACCGCGCAGGCCCCAACGCGAGCTGCTCAAACCGCTGCCGCCTTGGATGTTGTTGGAAATGCTGGTGTTGGTGGTAGCCGACTGAACTTTAACGTTCTGCTGACCAACGAATGCATCGGCAACGCCGTACAGGGTCACAGAGGATTGGGCATGTGCAACGCCAGCGGTTGCAGCGAGTGCAGCCAGGGCGATAAGAGTCTTTTTCATTGAGAGTTTCTCCAAGGTTAAACATAGGGCTCCGGCACGGGGACCATTTCAGACTTTCGCCTTTATGGCACCACCAGAGACCCGGGCCAACCCCCGTTTCGGGAAGTTGGGTCTATTGCACCAGACTGGGCTTCAATTCGCAAAGGAATGCCCGAAAAAACAGTCAAGCCGTTGTGCTCAAGCCACAAATAGGCGGGGACCCGTGGAAAAGAAACAACGCCAGCGAAAACCCAGGATTTCTGCTTGCCAGAATCGGCTTTTTAGCCAGATTTCAGTCGACCCAAAGAAAAAAGCCGTTTCACTGAAACGGCTTTTGAGAGAACCCAGGC
>NZ_JBFUCA010001016.1:0-665 GCF_056405475.1 Polaromonas sp. P1_G4 | reverse complement strand
CTACTCGCTGCCCCAGTTCTTGGCCATTGCCATGGAGCCCGTCAAAGCCGCCTGGGTGACGCTCTGCATCGCAGCCAGCTTGCTGTTTTGGGGGGGTTATCTTCTGATGCGCAGAGGCTTCATGGCAGGGCCGCTAACGGGCCTGCTTGTAGGCGGAATGCTGATGCTCAACGGATTTCTGCCTCAGCGGATGATCATCGGGCATGTGGTCTTTCACGGTTATGCGCTGGTCCCGTGGCTGGCGCTGCTGCTGCTCCTGCCGCTTCGGTCCCGAGCCGACACGGCTGTCGCGATAGCACTGGCAGGCCTCATCCCTGCGTACTGGGTTCATTCAGGCTTCAGCACACTGCTCCTGCCAGCAGCGCTGTCCGTGCTGCTGCTGGGTTTGCTTCATGGCTTGCTGGGGGGGGCCTTCCGCCAGTTCATGATCCGGGGCGTGCTGGCGGCCACCATTGGTGCAGCGCTTTCAGCTTCCAAACTGGTCGCCACGTTTTCCTTCATGGCCTTTTTTCCGCGCACTGCCTACCTGCTTCCAGGCGCAGGTACTTTGACAGACACGGTGACCATGATCATGGCCGCCCTGTTCATGGATTCGCAGCAGGCACACGACATCGGGGTGAAGTTGCTCGTCAACCAGCAGTGGGGGCTTAACCCGGAGGAATGGG
>NZ_JBFUCA010001015.1:0-668 GCF_056405475.1 Polaromonas sp. P1_G4 | reverse complement strand
CTGTACTGCATTGCCGTCACGGTATGCCAAGCCTTTGATCAGGCTTTTTCCAGCGCCTGGGCAATGTCCGCCTGCAGGTCYGYAACGGCCTCCAGGCCCACCGAAAAGCGCACCAGACCCCCCTTGTACGGCCATGCCGTGGTGCGCAGGGCCGGTATGTCGTACGGCGCACACAGGCTCACGGGGCCCGCCCAGCTATAGCCCAGTTTGAAGAGCTTGAGGCTGTCACAAAAGCGGTCCACCCGGTCCTGCGTGAACTCCGGCTTGAAGACGGCACTCATCAGGCAGGCGGCGCCCCTGCTGTCGCGCTTCCAGGTTTCATGGCCAGGCGAGCCGGGCAAGGCCGGGTGCAGCACGGCCGCGATTTGCGGCCGGGTTTGCAGCCAGCCGGCCAGCTCCCGCGTCGCGGCATCCTGCGCGGCATAACGCAAGGCCATGCTGTTCAGGCCGCGCAACACCAGTTCAGCATCGTTGCCGCCTATGCCGTAGCCGACGCGCATGTGGCAAAAGTGAACCAGATGATGCAGCGCCTCGTCGCGCGTGACGACGGAGCCCATCAGCACATCGGCACCGCCGCTGGGGTATTTGGTCAGGGCCTGGACCGAAATATCGAGCCCCAGGTCAAATGCATTGAAAGCCAGGCCGGCGCCCCAGGTGTTGTCGAGCGC
>NZ_JBFUCA010001014.1:0-670 GCF_056405475.1 Polaromonas sp. P1_G4 | reverse complement strand
GCATCACCCAGCGGCTCAATCCGCGCGTCTGCCGTGTGGCGGCATTGCCGGCCCCGAACGACCGCGAGCGCACGCAGTGGTACTTCCAGCGTTATGTGTCCCATTTGCCGGCAGCCGGCGAGATCGTGCTGTTTGACCGCAGCTGGTACAACCGCGCCGGCGTGGAACGCGTCATGGGCTTTTGCACCGACGACCAGTACGAAGAATTTTTCCGTACCGTGCCGGAGTTTGAAAAGATGCTGGTGCGTTCGGGCATACAGCTCATCAAGTACTGGTTTTCCATTTCCGATGAAGAGCAGCACCTGCGCTTTCTCGGGCGCATCCACGACCCGCTCAAGCAATGGAAGCTCAGCCCCATGGATCTGGAGTCACGCCGCCGCTGGGAGGAGTACACCAAGGCCAAGGAGATCATGCTGGACCGCACCCACATCCCCGAGGCCCCATGGTGGGTGGTGCAGGCGGACGACAAGAAAAAAGCCCGCCTGAACTGCATCCACCACCTGCTGCAGCAGATGCCCTACCAGGAAACCCCGCACCCGCCCATCGTGCTGCCCGAACGGGTGCGCCATGAGGACTATGTGCGCGTTCCGGTCCCACAAAACATTGTGGTACCGGAAATCTACTAACACCCCCGTTCAGGCTCACTTCAGAAATAGACCCACCCCTGTCC
>NZ_JBFUCA010001013.1:0-674 GCF_056405475.1 Polaromonas sp. P1_G4 | reverse complement strand
GTCTGGTGCTCTGGGCAGGGCACGGTACTGCTCAAGAAATTCAGCTACGGGAAAGACTTGACAGTCGTGACGTTGAACAGCTCCGGGAACTTCGATTGGAACGGGCAAAAAGCCGTATCGCAGAGGTCAACTTGAATGACTCCACGAAAGAGCGATTGTTCAAGAGTTACGACCTCGATGTACTCGACGCAGTTCTTAAGGATCAAAGCGGCCGTAGCGGCGTTGATCTGAATAACAAGGCAAACGCACGTTTAAACCTGCTCAAACTGGGCACCGCATTGAAAGATCAGATTCCCTCGGGAAGGATCAACGCAAGCGGAATAGATTCCAAGTTAATTCTGGAGCTGGCTCGCAAATCTTCAAACCCGGAGATCGCCTCTCGCATCCTGGATTCGAAGCTTCGCCTGGATAAAAATAACCGTATCGTGCTCGGACTCGGTGCGGTCTTTAGCACCAATCCCGAGGTGAACGCACCTGACAAATCCCAGCCTGGGAAAATCCCTGGGAATTACAAGGGACTCAAGCCGACGGTATGGAGGTCGGGTTTGCTTTACTCCGGCATGCTGGCGCTGACGCGTCCGGACAAAAACTACATGCTTTGCTCAGGGACGGTCATAGCGAAATACTGGTTTCTAACTGCAGCTCATTGCTTGCTAAACGAAGAGACGCGAGGT
>NZ_JBFUCA010001012.1:0-674 GCF_056405475.1 Polaromonas sp. P1_G4 | reverse complement strand
GGGTACGAGCGATGCGTCGCCGCAAGAGGCTCGCCGGATTTTTAACGAACGCTAGGCTCTCGGTAAGGACTCACCAACGGCTCGGCAGCTTTTTGAGCAGCGTGATGCGTTTGGTGCCCATTTCGATGTACCCGCCTTTTTCCAGGTCCTTTAAGAGGCGGCTGACCATTTCGCGGGAGGCGCCGACGCGGCTGGCAATCTCCTGATGGGTGATTGATTCAAGAGTGACAGCCTCATTGGCAGGGTCGCGCTCCACCGCATCRCCATGTCCTTCAAGCACGGCAATCAGCCGTCCGTACACATCGAGCAGCGCCATGTTGCGCGCCGCTTCTGTAGCAGCACGCGCCCTGCGAATCACCTGAACCACGAGATTGATYGCGAATCCTGGCTCATCACCCAAGTGTTCGCTCACATCGGTACGACTGAGCACCGCACAGGTGCAAGGCTCAAGGGTAATAACTGAAGCCGAACGGGGTCCGCCGTCCAGCGACATTTCCCCAAAATAGTCGCCCGAATGAATCCTGCCGTAGGTGATTTCCCGGCCGCTTTCGTCCATGGCGAACACCTTGACACTGCCCTTGAGCAGAACAAACAGGTTGTCGCCGATTTCCCCTTCGTTGATGACTACTGATTTTTTGTGTTTAGTTCGCACCAGTCCACGCTGTGCGAGCGTG
>NZ_JBFUCA010001011.1:0-675 GCF_056405475.1 Polaromonas sp. P1_G4 | reverse complement strand
GGCCAGGCCCGCACTCAGTTCGCGAGAAGGCAGCGTCGCCAGGACATCCAGGTCGCACACCACCTGCAAGGGCTGGTAGAACGCACCGATCATGTTTTTGCCCAGCGGGTGGTTGATCGCCGTCTTGCCGCCTACCGAGGAATCCACCTGGGCCAGCAATGTCGTGGGCACCTGCACAAATGGTACGCCGCGCATATAGCTGGCCGCGGCAAAGCCGGTCATGTCGCCGACCACGCCACCGCCCAAGGCAAACAGCACCGTCTTTCGGTCGCAGCCGTTTTCCAGCAGCGCATCAAAAATCAATTGCAGGGTTGGCCAGTCCTTGTGGACTTCACCATCCGGCAAGGTGACCAGCAGCACCTTGTCATAGCGTTGCTGCAAGGCCCGGGTGAGTTGCACGGCATACAGCGGGGCCACGGTGGTGTTTGACACCACCAGCGCCGTCGCCGCTTTGGGCACGTCCTGATAGGTATTGCTGCTTCCCAGAAGCCCGCTGCCAATGACGATCGGATAGCTGCGTTCGGCCAGATCAATCCGGATTGTCGCAACGGCGGAAGAGGAATTTTCTTGCATGGAAGAAGTGTAGAGGCTTCCACCCTTTCCAAGGCTTGCCAATGGTTATGGCCGGTCGGGAGGCGGAGCCATCACGCCTGCCAGCTCCAGCTGCATCAGGAT
>NZ_JBFUCA010001010.1:0-679 GCF_056405475.1 Polaromonas sp. P1_G4 | reverse complement strand
CCATAATTGTGTAGCAACGAACATGTCATCCGTCTCACGAAGAGTTCCAGCTCTGAACGCCCGTTCGATATTGACGATTTGCTCTGCGAGGGCAATGCACCATTCCTTCGCAAATTCAACCTCGTCTCGCAGCACCGAATGCTTGTGCCCGAAATTCAATGCATTGCAAACCTCATTCCACCAGCGTTGAATTTTCACCAATTCACTTCGCGCGACCTCATTTGATGGGCGCACACCATCGATAACGCCCCAGTGCAGTGAACGGACAGCTTCACCCCGCAACTCTTCTTTAGCTCGACCCTCCTCGTAGTGCTTACTACACAAGCCACCAAGGTGCCAAATCTCATTACAGTGCGGATAGCGGCAAGTGGATTTATTTTTCATAGCCACCTACTATTGTTGAGGGCAACCAAGCCGCTGCTGCTCTGATTGAATTGCGAGCGTCCTCTGCCGATCCGGTCCGACAACTTCAGGTGCCTGGTACTGCCAGTTGGAGTATCGACTCCAAATCTTGTCACGTTCAAGTTTCAAAGCAGCACATCTAGTCGCCTTATCGCTCTGTGTCACATCTTGGGTAGCCTGCGCATTTGCTGCCCCACGCTGCGCCTCCGCAATCTGAACCTGCTGYTCCCAAGGCATACCGGCTGGCACGTTCGCGATGCGGTCAACATGTGCGTTC
>NZ_JBFUCA010001009.1:0-685 GCF_056405475.1 Polaromonas sp. P1_G4 | reverse complement strand
TACTGGGGGTTGGAGTTCGCCGCGTTGAAGATCGAATGATTGGCATTTTCCACGCAGATTTCTAAAGCCCGACGCACTTCCTTGGCATTGGCATGCCTGCCCGCCTGGGAAAGCCAACGGCCCATTTCCGACTTGATGAAAGCGGCAGCCATGCCGCTTGCAATTTCGCCTGCGTTATAGCCACCCATTCCGTCCGCCAGGATGCAAAGCCGCGTCGCAGCATCAAAAGCAACCGCATCCTCGTTGTTGTCCCTCGTCAACCCCGGGTCGGTATGTGTACAAATCTCGTAGTTCATCTTGTTCGTGTGATCACTGGGTGTCGGTATCGGCAGCAGGTGCTTTGGAAACCACGGTTTTCTCAAATGTCTGCGTGCCGTCGACATTCACGGCCTGGGTCGCATCATAGGTCTTCGGGCCAGCAGCTGGTACAGTCGCTGATTGCACGACCGTGGCGTCAAATTGGGCTGCTGGCGCACCCTGTTGAGGCGCAAACGATGGGGCCGGTGCAGTACCTTCCATTGCGGCAATGACAGCGCGCAGATCTGTCGCCAATCGATCACCATCCTGATACCGCAACTCCGGCTTCTTGGCCAGAGACAGCGCAACAATCTCGGCCAGTCGCGCCGGCAGCTCTTTACGRATGATACGGATATCGGGGGCTTCTTCGTTCGCGATCTTGTACATC
>NZ_JBFUCA010001008.1:0-688 GCF_056405475.1 Polaromonas sp. P1_G4 | reverse complement strand
GTACAAGGGCACCAAACGCCACCCAACCCTGGGCCGCGATGTGGTGGTGAGTGCGGGGGCCAAGGTGCTTGGCGGTTTCCTGGTGGGTGACGGCGCCAAGATTGGCAGCAACGCAGTGGTGATCAAGCCGGTTCCGGCAGGCGCCACGGCGGTGGGCATCCCGGCGCGCATCATTCCCTCCAAGACCGGGGAAAGCGCCGACGTCACCATTACCCAGTTTTCGGCTTATGGCATCACGCAAGAGGATGACCCGCTGTCCCAAGCCATGCGCGGGCTGATCGACAGCGCCGCCGGCCAGGAGCACCAGATCGCCCTGCTGTGGCAAGCGATTGAGAAACTCTCCGGACCGCAGACGGCCATGAGCAAGGATTGCGTGCCGCAGGACGCCGCGCTTACGGAAACCTTTGAAGCCGACAAGCTCAATCAGCTGGTCGGTAAATAAGGCAGTGAGACAGGCAGGCGAATAAGACGGGCAAAAAAAAGGAAGGGCGAGCCCTTCCTTTTTTGTTTTCGCCGTTAGGCTTCAGTTGATCAGGCGAAGCGCGAACGGCACGCGGAAGGCCTTGCCGTTGGAGGCGCCCAGTGCGCCCATGACACAGAACACCAGGTGGCAGATGCCCAGCGCCGCGAACACCAGAAAGCCGATCAGCACAAAGGTCAGGATCATTGCCGCCACATAGCCGATGGT
>NZ_JBFUCA010001007.1:0-690 GCF_056405475.1 Polaromonas sp. P1_G4 | reverse complement strand
GGCCACAGAAGCCGCACTACGCGACGCAGAGCGCGACTTGAAATTGGCAGGCCCTCTGCGTCCCAATGCCTTGTGTGCGCGCGACGACGACAGGCCCATAAAAGAAAAAACCATGGGGCCCTACTTCGACCCAAGCTGCCCCAGAGGGCAGTGCCGGAACCCACTGGACTATTACTACACGAGCAACTACACCACCGTCACCAACCCTGAACCCTGGTGGCCGACCATCAACGGGAAAAAAGGGCTGTGGGAAGGTCCGCCTGCCACGCCCAGCGCAAAACCAAGCGACGCGGCAGGTGCAGGCACCAATTGCACCTTCACCGGTGCGGTACCCCTGGGCACCTTTACCGGTGTTGCCAGATTTGCCGGTGTGGCAAGGCAGCCTGAATACCTGATGGAATATTTCAAAGGTTCTGCAGGCGATGACATCGTCATTCGCATCAGTGCCCGTGGTTTCGGGGCAGACATCAACACTGAAGTTGTAATGCAAACCTATTACCGTCCTTTTCTCCCAAGCAATTAAGGAAAATCCGTGAAAAAAATTATCACCATTGCCGGATTTTTGTTTGCGGCGCTCACTTCGCAAGGGGTGGCATTTGCACAGGCACTGACCCCGGCCATTCCGCCAAACATCGTGACCTCGTCGCCGAGGCCCATGATCATGCTGAACATGTCGAAAGACCATCAGCT
>NZ_JBFUCA010001006.1:0-693 GCF_056405475.1 Polaromonas sp. P1_G4 | reverse complement strand
GTCGTGCGCGTTGCCGCACAGGCCGTGCACATCGCCCACGACCTTTTTGTTGAGGCTCTTGAGGTGCCCAAGGCTCTCGCCGAGATAGGCCACCTTCAGGGCCAACATCAACACGCCGTGGCGCCAGTACCAGAAGTCCTTCAGCTTCTCTTCGGTGGCGGTGGCATCGTGCACCAGGGTGTTGCCGTCATGGCCACTGTCGCCCCACTCGCTCGAAACCGCCACTTCCTGGGGCTTGTTCTTGAACGACAGCAACTCACCCAGGGGCAGCAGCGCCTGCTGCTCGTACACCGCCATGGCCCAGGTGCGGCCCTCGCAGCTGAATTTGACGAAACCGCCGCTGCTCACGTAGGGCGCGAGCCGGTCCAGCAGCGCATACAGGTCTTCGTCGATTTGGTCCCAGCTGATGTTGGTGATGCACAGCCCCGAGCGGCTGCTGGTGACTTCGCAGAACTGTTGGGTGAGGTAATCGGCCGCCGAGGTGGTCGCCGCATCCAGCAGGCCCTGCGCCCCCAGATCCTGGCGCATCTGCTTGGCTGCGGCGGGGCGGATGGTCAGGTCGATGTGTTTGACTTCTGCATGTAGGCCCATGGTGGTTCCTTTCAATTTCTATCAGGCCGTTGACTGATGGAGCAGCACAGGCCCCATCACTTCGAGTGAATCACTGCAGACTCTTGAGCACCCATTGCAGAC
>NZ_JBFUCA010001005.1:0-693 GCF_056405475.1 Polaromonas sp. P1_G4 | reverse complement strand
TTGCTCGGCCGCGAAGTCCGGGTCATTGCCGCACCTTGCATAGGCCGCTGCGAGCAGGCGCCAGCAGTCGTGGTGGGACAAAACCCGGTACCCAWTGCCAGCTGCGAGACCGTAATGGCGACCGTCGCAGCAGCAACTGTGCAGCACGTTCCTGACGGCTTTATCGACCTGCCCACTTACCAGTCAGCCGGTGGTTACGCTTTGCTCAAGCACTGCATTTCGGGCGAACGCGATGTCGAATCGGTTCTCAAGACCATGGAAGACTCCGGCCTTCGTGGGCTGGGTGGCGCCGGCTTTCCTTCAGGCCGCAAGTGGCGCATCGTGCGTGCCGAAAAAGGCCCACGCCTGATGGCGGTGAATATCGACGAAGGCGAGCCCGGCACCTTCAAGGACCGCGTCTACCTGGAGCGTGACCCGCACCGTTTCCTCGAGGGCATGCTGATCGCCGCCTGGGCTGTCGGCATCGAGAAGGTTTACGTTTACCTGCGCGATGAATACCACGGCTGCCGCAACATGCTGCAAGCCGAACTGACCAGGCTGCGCCTGGACCCACTGATGGTCGGCATGCCAGAGATCGAGCTGCGCCGCGGCGCCGGCGCCTACATCTGCGGCGAAGAGTCGGCCATGATCGAATCCATCGAAGGCAAACGCGGCATGCCCCGCCTGCGCCCCCCCTACGTCGCACAAGTGGGC
>NZ_JBFUCA010001004.1:0-695 GCF_056405475.1 Polaromonas sp. P1_G4 | reverse complement strand
GGATTACATCAAACGGGTGGTGGGTGTGCCCGGGGATGAGGTGGCCTACCTGAACAAGAAGCTGACCATTAACGGCAAGCCTCTGGTCAAGACGCCTTTGCCCGACTTTTTTGACGAAGATATTTTGCGTTACGCCAAACAGTTCGAAGAGGTCAATGGGACAAAGAAATACCGCCTGCTGAATGACGACTCCCGGCGCGCCGGCCTCGATGAGCGGGAGGTCATGGACTTTCCTTTCAAGGAAAATTGCCGTTACAGTAGCGAGGGCGTTGTCTGCAAGGTGCCTGAGGGGCAGTATTTCATGATGGGCGATAACCGCGATAATTCGCTGGATTCCCGTTATTGGGGGTTTGTTCCCGATAAAAACATCGTCGGCAAGGCCTTTTTTGTCTGGATGAATTTCGGCAACCTCAAGCGTATCGGTTCTTTCGAGTAGCCGCTTTTTTGGCACACTTTGGTGTACCAGGGGCAATACGACAGGACTTCCTAGTCAGAGCAGGAGAAAAAATGAAACATCGTCAACGTGGCATTTCCTTTATTGGCCTTCTGTTTGTGGGCATTGTTCTTGTATGTGGCGGCATTTTGGCTGCCCAGGTTGCCCCGACGCTGATTGAATATCAGGCCATCCTCAAGGCCGCCGGAAAGGCGAGGGAAGGCAACACGGTGGCTGAGGCCAGAACTATCTTTGACAAGGC
>NZ_JBFUCA010001003.1:0-697 GCF_056405475.1 Polaromonas sp. P1_G4 | reverse complement strand
GCATCACCATCCGCCAGCTGACCGACGAGATGATCGCGGCCATGCACCAGGATATCGGCGCGCTGGGCATAGAGCCTCCATCGCTGGAACCCCGTGCGACTGAGTACGTGCCGCAGATGCTGGGCATGATTGCCACGCTGGAGGAAAAAGGCCTGGCCTACAAGGGCTCCACCGGTGACATGAATTACGCGGTGCGCAAGTTTCCCGGCTACGGCAAGCTCTCGGGCAAGTCGCTCGACGAGCTGCGCGCCGGCGAGCGCGTGGCTGTGCTCGATGGCAAGGAAGACCCGCTCGACTTTGTGCTGTGGAAAAGCGCCAAGCCCACCGAACCCGACGACGCCAGGTGGGACAGCGCCTATGGCCCCGGCCGTCCAGGCTGGCATATCGAGTGCTCGGCCATGTGCCGCGGCACGCTGGGCGAGACCTTCGACATTCACGGCGGCGGCGCGGACCTGCAGTTCCCGCACCACGAAAATGAAATCGCCCAGAGCGAGGCGGCCAACGGGAAGCCGCTGGCCCGCTTCTGGGTGCACAACGGTTTTGTGCGCGTCGACAACGAGAAGATGTCCAAGTCGCTGGGCAACTTCTTCACCATCCGCGAAGTGCTCGCCAAATACGATGCCGAAACCGTGCGGTTTTTCATCGTTCGCGCCCACTACCGCAGCGCCTTGAATTACAGCGACGCCCACCTGGACGA
>NZ_JBFUCA010001002.1:0-701 GCF_056405475.1 Polaromonas sp. P1_G4 | reverse complement strand
TTCGCGCACCCGAGCCGCCAGCCGCCGTGCCTGGCCAGCCGCATGCCCAGAGTTTTGACAACACGCTGGTCAGGGCATTTCCCAACATTACCAATGTCGACATGAGCAGCACCCTGGCGCAGGTGCAGCGCGTGCTCGACCAGGTGATACGCGCGGTGGAATTTTTGTTCGGCTTCACGCTGGCCGCGGGCCTGGTCGTGCTCTTCGCCGCCATCACTGCCACGCGTGAAGAGCGCGCCCGTGAATTCGCCATCATGCGGGCCGTGGGTGCGCGTGCTTCGCTGCTGCGGCAGGTGCAGCGGGCTGAATTGGCGGGCGTTGGTTTGCTGGCTGGCTTTCTGGCTTCCATCGTTGCGCTGGCGGTGGGCTGGGGTTTGGCTCGCTTTGTGTTTGACTTCAGCTGGACTGGTTCGTGGACGGTGCCTTTGGTGGGCAGCCTGGCGGGGGCTTTGCTGGCACTGGCGGCGGGGTGGTGGGGGTTGAGGTCGGTTTTGAATACGCCAGTGGTGGAGACTTTGCGGAAGGCGCAATAACGGCTCTTCCAATTCCCCTCTTTGCTGAGGCTGGGTTGATTTTCAGGACGTGTTTTTTGCTGAGGGTTGCTGGCCGGGGGTAGCCCGGCAGCTACTCACTTTTCTTTTGCTTCGCCAAAAGAAAAGTAAGCAAAAGAAAAGGCGACCCTGCTGTCTGCGACCCTACGC
>NZ_JBFUCA010001001.1:0-701 GCF_056405475.1 Polaromonas sp. P1_G4 | reverse complement strand
ATTAACGGGAGGGGTCGGGTCTTGTGCATATTGCACTTTGGTGACTTTGATGTCTTTGACCAGCATTTCCTGCGTGCACTTGCCGAAGGTCGGCGTCACCTCCCGCGTGGTGGTCTTACCGGCTGGCACTTTTAACTGTTCAATGCCGTAGGGCGGATAGGACYCGAAGAGAGGCCTGTATTCAATGAGATCGCTGCCGCTGGTGTAGCGAAACATGCCCTTGAAATCACGTCCAATTAAGGCCTCAATAATCGCTTTCGGCTCGTTGACTGGGCTATCGTTGGCCTGAGGGGCCGCGCTGACTGCCGCATGAAATGTGATTGCAGCAATAGCGATGCCAAGCCATGCACGATAGCCAGGAGGTGGCGGGTTGGGAACAAGGCTGTTGTCGCGGGCGTCACTTGCGCTAGCGCATTCGGCCTGAGCCAACCGTTCGCGCACGAAAATGCAAGGCCCGTCGGCAAGCAGACGGTCAGAAAAGATCTGAGCGTATCCTTCTGCGCTTTGACATGGCTTTACGCGGCCACTATTTTTGTAGCTCTCCCTCATCTCACCCCCTTGCATTTCTCTTATTTTTTACGCTCACCAGCGTTGGCTCGATTTGATGAGCTCATTTTTTCTTAGGCGTGCAATCCTACGATGCATTTCTTCGCGCACCCCTGTCAGAACTAACAGGTACGTTGTCATCGCACTACATGTAC
>NZ_JBFUCA010001000.1:0-704 GCF_056405475.1 Polaromonas sp. P1_G4 | reverse complement strand
CCCCTGACGCATTGCATGGACTTTGCAGCATGGGCCATGGAGATGACGTCGCCATCGTGGACGCCAACTTTCCTGCCGCTGCCGTGGCGGCCCGGGGCGGCGCCCGGCTGGTGCAGCTGGCGGGTGTCACGTCGCCGCAGGCATTGCAGGCCGTGCTGCAACTTCTGCCGCTGGACAGCTACGTGCGCGACGTTGCCTGGACGATGCAGGTGGTCGGTGATGCCGGCGCTGTGCCCGCCCCTGTCGCCGAATTTTCCGCGCTGCTGGCCCAGGCGGCCGAGCGGCCCGCCGCCACGCTGGAACGGTTTGAGTTTTATGCGCGCACCGAAGCGGCCTTCCTGATCCTGCAGACGGGCGAGCAGCGCAAGTACGGCAACATCCTGCTGCGCAAGGGCGTCATATCCAGCGACGCGAGCTGACCGTGAACGCGGCGCAAGCCCCCCACAGCCCGCCCATCAGCCTGCGTGCGCAGGCCTATGAGAGCTTTCAGCAGCAGATCGTCGATGCCAACATTCGCCCCGGGCAGTTTGTTTCGCAGCGCGAACTGATGCAGCTGCTGGGTATGCCGCTGGGTGCCGTGCGTGAGCTCATTCCCCGCCTGGAGGCCGAGGGCCTGCTCAAGACCGTGCCGCAGCGCGGCCTGCAGGTCGCTCACGTAGATCTGAAACTGATCAACAACGCCTTTCAGCTGCGCCGCCTGCTGG
>NZ_JBFUCA010000999.1:0-707 GCF_056405475.1 Polaromonas sp. P1_G4 | reverse complement strand
CGCCACGCCCATGAGCGCCGAGCCGGCCACGATGGCAGCGGTGCGGGTGGCCGCGACGGAGACGCCCTGGCCTTCGGCGGCCTGGGGGTTCTCGCCGACCATGCGGATGGCCAGGCCCGCCGGCGTGCGGTAGAGCAGCCAGGCGATCAGCGGCACCAGCGCTAGTGCCAGCAACGTGAGCGAGGTCTGCGCTGCCACCACGTTCAGCCCGCCGCCGGGAAAGCCGTCGAGCCAGTGCATGGGGGCGAAGGGTGTGATGGTGGGTGGCGTGTCGACTTTGGGAAAGCTGACGCGGTAGCCGTAATAGCTGAGCGAGGTGGCCAGCAAGGTGATGCCAAGCCCGGACACGTGCTGGGACAGCGCCAGGCCGACTGTGAGGAAGGCGTGCAGCAGGCCGAACACCGCACCGGTAAGCGCCGCCACGCCCACGCCTGCCCACAGCGGCGCGCCGCCGTACACGGCCAGCCAGCCGCTGAAGGCGCCGGCGACCATGATGCCCTCGATGCCCAGATTGAGCACGCCGGCGCGTTCACACAGCAGCACGCCCAGCGTGCCAAGGATGAGCGGCGTGGCGATGCGCAGCACGGCTATCCAGAAGGGCGCTGCGGTAAGGATATCGAGCATTTCAGCCATGCAGGACGCCTTTTCCCGTTGGCTTGCAGGTTGCTGGTGCTATGGATTTAATAGCTGGTTGCGCTTGTCTGTAT
>NZ_JBFUCA010000998.1:0-707 GCF_056405475.1 Polaromonas sp. P1_G4 | reverse complement strand
CACTGCTGTGCAAAAAGTTGCATTACTTTTGGACTCTGGTAACTCGAGCCCAACCGCGTGTATTGGGCAACGCAGTCGACTTGAGATAAGTTCGATGGGTCCCAATTAGCTACTCGTAAATCATGGTGCATTAGGAGAGACAGGATTGCTCGGGGAGGCCCTCTATTGAATGCAGAGTAGTTGTCGTACAACGCGGCCCTTGCTCGACCCCTAGCTGGTGCCTGTTCCATTAATGAAATTAACGCTGGAGTATCAAGTCTCCGGAAATTCTGACCGGTTACGGCCCGCAATTTACTCAGCTCAAACCGACTATATGAAACCCCATTTGCACCTATCGGGGTAACAAAGCGCTGCGCAAAAAATTCCGTCGCTCCTCCAGGGCCAACCAAAGATGAGTATTTCTGGAATAGGGCCAGCGGATTTGAGACGTCGCGAAATTCATTCCACGCGGGCAATAAATAAAAGTCTGCATGAATTCCGCCGCCGGTCTGAATTCTTTCTCCGAAAGAAGCCACATAAGCATGCAACTGGATTAATTCCCCCTTGCGACCTCCATCTGAATTCCAGCTGGCGATATATCGAGCCAAACCAAAAACCGGGTCCCAGCATTTTCCAAATGGTAGTTTTCCACCAAACGAGCTCACCACGATTTGTTCCCACAACTCTCGCAGTAGGTTATTCGCTGACGCCAATGCACCAGTCAATGC
>NZ_JBFUCA010000997.1:0-713 GCF_056405475.1 Polaromonas sp. P1_G4 | reverse complement strand
GCGTCAAGCTGGACTACGTTCTTGAAATCGACGTCCCCTTCGACGCCATCATCGAGCGCATGAGCGGACGCCGTTCGCACCCCGCCTCAGGCCGCACCTACCACGTCAAGTTCAATCCGCCCAAGGTTGAAGGCAAAGACGATGTGACCGGCGAGCCGCTGATCCAGCGCGATGACGACAAGGAAGAAACTGTCCGCAAGCGCCTGGAGGTTTACAGCGCCCAGACCCGTCCGCTGGTTGAGTACTACTCCAGCTGGGCAAAGTCAGAGCCTGAACTGGCCCCGAAATACCGTGCCATCAGCGGCATGGGCGGTGTTGACGAGATCACCGCCCGGGCATTTAAGGCGCTGGCGGGTTGAACCGGCCTAACGCGAGTCCACTTGCCCCAAAAAAGCCGTCAGCCCGACGGCTTTTTTTATTCCGGCTTCCGGACCTGGTGGACTGCAATTGCAAGCGCGGCTTCAACTCTCCGCCAGCAACTCGAGCATCATCGCTATCCTCGCCTTCACGGGACTCAGCCCCTGCGAATCAGAAAACAGATCCCCCGGTGTGGGCAAGACCCGGCCATTGAAGCATCTTGTCGCACGGACGACCCGAACCCCCGCAGACCGCGCGCGAAGCAAGGCCGCCTCCAGCGCGTGGTGCAAGGTGCCATTACCCGTGGCAGCAACCACCAGCCCCTGGACACCCTGTGCCAGCAACGCGTCCACGAT
>NZ_JBFUCA010000996.1:0-714 GCF_056405475.1 Polaromonas sp. P1_G4 | reverse complement strand
ATGCAGACCTCGAGGCGCGTTTGGGTGTCTCCGAGGCGGCCGTGCAGTATGGCCAATACGGCCGTCAGGCGTTTTTGCCTCTGGATGCGCTTGAGCGTGCCTTGAATATTTTCCAGCCCGAACTGGTCGTCGCCACCAATTCGCCGCGGGCCGAGCAAGCCGCCATCCAGGTGGCCCGAAAAATGGGCATCCCTGCTGTTTGTCTTGTCGATTTACTGGGCATTTGGGAGCAGGAAACACTGGTGCAGGCAGATTATGCGAATGCGCTGTGCGTGATCAACAGCAATGTGCAGCGGCGGCTGATAGTTGCCGGCCGCCGCGCCGCGGAGGTGCACGTCACCGGCAACCCGGCCTTTGACAGCATCAATACGCCCGAAGTCATGAATCGGGGCAAGGACTTGCGAACGGAAATGAACCATGACGGGTTGCACCTGTGTCTTTACGCGTCTTCACCGGAGCCGCCGCATATTCCGGGTATCTCCGGCAGCGGCGACGTGCAGTTTCCGCGCCAGATAGAAATTGCGCTGATAGAGGCGGTCATACGTAATCCGCAGTTGGCGCTATGGATCAGGCGCCACCCAAGCGAGCCTGCCGCAGTTCTGCCTGATATGGCGCAGGGCCGTATTCGGATATCGACGATGGAAATGCCCTTGCATGCTTGCCTGCATGCCAGTGATGAAGTGATTGTGAGCAACTCGACAGTGGGTGTTGAAG
>NZ_JBFUCA010000995.1:0-719 GCF_056405475.1 Polaromonas sp. P1_G4 | reverse complement strand
GACCCGTGGATGCGAACATCATGGGTGGAGTCCCATCGGGCCACAGAGACGGATTCAAAGCCGTCACGGACACGGATCTGCACAATCTCGTTGAATTTGCTGGCCAGCTGCTGAAGATATTTGCTGGCCTGCCT
Organism: Polaromonas sp. P1_G4; assembly: GCF_056405475.1. NCBI lineage: Bacteria > Pseudomonadati > Pseudomonadota > Betaproteobacteria > Burkholderiales > Comamonadaceae > Polaromonas > Polaromonas sp. P1_G4. The sequence goes on along the minus strand of NZ_JBFUCA010000995.1, from coordinate 585 downwards.
GACCAGGCTGACCTGTTCGTCGGCAGCCAACCCCACAAGCAATGCGTTGTAGCCGAGATGGTAGGTCGCAGCGTCACCCGATCGCTGCACGAAACCGCGCCGTTCCAGTGTGCTCAAAAGGCGGAACGCCCTGGCTTTGGTAATTTCAGATCTTTTGGAAAGCTCGGTCACACCCAGGCCGGGGTTCTGGGCTACAAGCATCAATAAGCCGAGTGCTTCATCTACCGACGCTACGTTATAGTCCATTGCCTTCTTGCCGCTGGCTTGCTTCAACGGGTATGTTTGAGTTAGCGAAGCATTCTACCGTCAGGGCCCAGTACGATGATGTCGACATACGACGAGCCCGAGTGATTTGTCGGGGAAAAATTAACAGAGAATCCGCCGAGATTTAAATCCCTCAATGACTCCAGGGAACGTTTCAGTTTTGCGGAAGTGGGATTCGGTCCGGCGCGTTTCAGGCCTTCGGTCAGCACCCTGGCCGCAATGTAGCCTTCAGTCACTGCCAGGTTCAAATCAGATCCTGGTACGCCAAATTTCTTGTGGTCCTCCTGCATTTCCCTGATGAGCGTGGAGGTCTTACTGGAC
>NZ_JBFUCA010000994.1:0-720 GCF_056405475.1 Polaromonas sp. P1_G4 | reverse complement strand
GGTTGCACTTCAAATAATAATGGTTTTCCATTATGGAAAGACTTTCCACTTTATCGGATGATTCGCCGGTCTGGGGTGCGATCTGGCCGAACAGCCTTGCCCCGCCCCTTTGCCCTCCCCCTCTTTCTCCGCAATAAAAGGACATCCAGATGCAGTTCAATCGCAGGTCACTGACCCTGGCAGCCGCGCTGCTGGCGCTTTCATCCGCCCCGGCGTTGGCCCAGGACATCCAGGAGCGCACCATCAAGTTCGGCCACCTCAACAATGCCGACCACCCGGTAAGTTTTGGCGTCAAGCGTTTCAGTGAACTGCTGGCAGCCAAGAGCGGCGGCAAGATGAAGGTGCAGGAATTTCCGGCTTCAACGCTGGGCAATGAGCTGCAGCAGCAGTCCGCCCTGCAAGGCGGCGTGCAGGAAATGTCGGCGCCGGCCACCACCTCTCTGGCGGGCATCGTCAAGGAATTCGGCCTGGTCGATTTTCCTTTTTCAGTCGCAAACTTTGCGCAGGCGGACGCGCTTCTTGACGGCCCGCTGGGCCAGGCRCTCATCGCAAAACTTCCGGAGAAGGGACTGATCGCACTGGGTTATTGGGACCTGGGCTTTCGCAATGTCACCAACAGCAAACGCCCCATCACCAGGCCGGAAGATCTGGACGGCCTGAAAATCCGTGTGATTCCCAATCCGGTGTTCCTGGAGACCTTCAAGGCCTTCAAGGCCAACC
>NZ_JBFUCA010000993.1:0-721 GCF_056405475.1 Polaromonas sp. P1_G4 | reverse complement strand
ACCTTAAGCTGGGCCTGATTGCCGTCGGTGGTTTTGCCGGCGCGGTGCTGGTGTTTGCCGTGGCCAGTTTTGCCGCCGTCAAGCTGCTGCGCGCCAGCGTCAACGAAGTCACCGCCCCGCGCTGGCTGGTGCTGGCCACGCGGCAGCTGTCTGCCCGGCCCATGTATGCCGTGGTGCAGACCAGCGCCCTTGCGGTCGGCTTGCTGGCCCTGATGCTGCTCGTGCTGCTGCGCACCGACCTCATCAGCAGCTGGCGCAAGGCGACGCCGCCCGATGCGCCTAACCGTTTTGTCATCAACGTGCAGCCGGAGCAGGGCGAGGCTTTCCAGAAAGCGCTGCGCGATGGCGGCGTGAAGAAGTTCGACTGGTACCCCATGATCCGCGGCCGTCTGGTGGCGGTCAACGGCAAGGCCGTCACGCCCGACGACTTTGAAGACGATCGCGCCAAACGCCTGGTGGACCGCGAATTCAATTTGTCCAACAGTGCCGACATGCCCGGTCACAACCAGGTCACCGGCGGGCGCTGGACAGGCGGCGAAAAAGATGCCGTGAGCGTGGAAGACGGCCTGGCCAAAACGCTGGGCCTCAAGCTAGGCGACTCACTGCGGTTTGACATCGGCGGCCAGCTCAGTGAAGCGAAGATCACCAGCCTGCGCAAGGTCGACTGGGGCTCCATGCGCGTCAATTTCTTTGTGATGTACCCGGTGGCGCAGCTCCCGGC
>NZ_JBFUCA010000992.1:0-722 GCF_056405475.1 Polaromonas sp. P1_G4 | reverse complement strand
GTTCGAACGGGAGTTCAAGCTTGGACTTGAACTCGTCGTGGGATTTCATGTTGTCGCGGGACACGCCGAACACGGTTGCGCCGGCCTTGACGAAGTCCTTATAGCGGTCACGGAACTGCATGGCTTCCGTGGTGCAACCCGGTGTGTTGTCCTTGGGATAGAAGTACAGCACAACGACTTTGCCGAGGTGGGATGTGTTGGAAACCTTGATGCCGCTCGTGGCGATCGCTTCAAATTCGGGGAGTGGTTTATTGACGACGACTGCCATACTGAGTAGACCCTGACGAAAGTAGTTGTAATTAGCCGCGCCTTTTGGCAACCGGCCCGGGACGCGAGTCCTGGATGTGGTGCCAAGTGCAACCCTAGATTTTACCCTGAAAGAGAGGGCATTTCAGCCTTCTGTTCCTTCTGTTTCAATCAGCAGGGCAGCAATTACCTGCCGGCCTTCTCCCGCGAGGATGTTGTAGGTGCGGCATGCTGCCAAAGTGTCCATGGTCTCAATGCCGATGCGGCGCTCCATCAGTGTGCGCAGGAAGGCCGGAGGCGGAAAGCGCAATCGGGAGCCGCTGCCAAAAATCACGAGTTCAGGCTGCGTCGCGGCAAGCAGGGCGAAATGCTCTGCCGTGAGTTGCTCAAAACGCGTGCAGTTCCAGTCAAACTTCTCGCCCCTTGAGCCAATCACGATGCTGTGTTCGATTTTCTCCGCGACACCATTGCTTCCC
>NZ_JBFUCA010000991.1:0-723 GCF_056405475.1 Polaromonas sp. P1_G4 | reverse complement strand
CCGGTGGACCGCGCCGCGGCGGTGCCGGTGGTGGAAACCGGGGAGGCGGCAATCGCGGTGGTGGGAGTCGCGGTGGAAATCGATGACCCGCAGAGGCACCTCTAACCGCAAGGTTGATTTGAGCCAATACGCCTACAGGTTAAAATCATAGGCTTTATTCAAATTTTTGAATAATTTACGACTCCAAAAAATTTAAGTTAAGGAAATCTCATGGCAATCGAGCGCACTCTCTCCATCATCAAACCCGACGCCGTGGCGAAAAACGTCATTGGGCAAATCTATGCGCGTTTTGAAGCTGCTGGCTTGAAGCTTGTGGCCGCCAGGATGGCTCACTTGTCGCAAGGCGAGGCTGAGGCTTTTTATGCGGTGCACAAAGAGCGCCCATTCTTCAAAGACCTGGTTTCCTTCATGATTTCCGGCCCCGTCATGATCCAGGCGCTGGAAGGTGAGGGCGCCATCCTGAAAAACCGTGATCTGATGGGAGCTACCGATCCGAAGAAGGCTGCCGCCGGCACCATTCGTGCGGATTTCGCCGACAGCATTGATGCCAATGCCGTCCATGGTTCGGATGCCGCCGAAACGGCCAAGGCGGAAATTGCTTTCTTCTTTCCCGGCATGAACGTTTACTCGCGTTAACTATGTCTCGCCCCATGCTTTGCTACACCCAGCCAGGGCCGTCGCTTGCTTGGGGCAGTTCAGTCGGTTCCCTACTGCGATGACTGC
>NZ_JBFUCA010000990.1:0-724 GCF_056405475.1 Polaromonas sp. P1_G4 | reverse complement strand
GGCGTAAGCACTGCGCAGCAAAGCGACAAGGTGCTTGCGGCCCTGAAGGCTGCCAGCCCGGATGTGACGCTGCGGCGCACCGAATTCGTCGGCCCGCAGGTGGGCGAGGAACTCGCCCACGACGGGCTGAAGGCGCTCGCCATGGTGGTTTTCGGCATCATGGTCTATCTGGCTTTCCGCTTTGAATGGAAATATGCCGTGGCGGCCATCATCGCCAATTTGCACGACGTCGTGATCATTTTGGGATTCTTCGCTTTCTTCCAATGGGAGTTTTCACTGGCTGTGCTTGCTGCTGTGCTGGCGGTGCTGGGCTACTCGGTCAATGAGTCGGTGGTGATCTTTGACCGGATCCGCGAGAATTTTCGACGCTATCGCAAGATGAATACCACCGAGATCATCGACAACGCGATCACGTCCACCATCAGCCGTACCATCATTACCCACGGTTCCACCCAGATCATGGTGCTGTCCATGCTTCTCTTTGGCGGGCCGACCCTGTTTTACTTTGCCCTGGCGCTGACCATCGGCATTCTGTTCGGGATCTATTCGTCGGTGTTTGTTGCCGCTGCAATCGCCATGTGGCTAGGCATTCGGCGTGAAGACCTGATGAAAGGGCCGGCCAAAAAAGACGAGGATCCCAATGACCCCAACGCCGGAGCCACGGTGTAAGCTATGACTTAATCATCCTAGGGCGGCTGTGGCTCCAAGTAACAAAAATAGCAGG
>NZ_JBFUCA010000989.1:0-726 GCF_056405475.1 Polaromonas sp. P1_G4 | reverse complement strand
ATTTATGAGTCAATCCACGCTGGTCAATGCGCAGCTCAATGCCCCCTTGCGTTCCCTTGCCCTGACAGTCGAAGAGCCCGCCCCGGGCGAATTTTGCTGGCGCATCCTCGAGAGCCACRCAGATCCCCTGGTGTTTGAATCGGTGTCCTGCTCCGAGATCAGTTTTGCCGCATATGACACTGCATTGGCCACCGGTTACGGCGAGTTGCAGCGCCTGATCGGCCCCGACCTGCAATACGGCCCGCGCAGCGACGAGCCGCAGCAGGTCGATCTTTTTGGTGCTGCCAGTTCTGCGAAGAAAAATATGGCGGTCGGTAGCCCGGAAATCCGCCCTGCAAGGGACACCGGCATCAAACCGGGTGCGGTGCCTGCGTGAAACCCGATCTGCAAGCAGAGTACGTGCGGCTCCGCGCACAGCTTGAGGCCCTGGAGGCGGCGCCGGTAAAAGATTTTCGACGCATTGATCAGCTCATCGATGCGCTTGAGAAAATTCAGCTGGCCATCAAGGCCGAGCACGGCCTCAAGGGCAACAATCCCAACGAATAGTCCGCCGGATAAATATGCAGGCACAGCGGCACCGCAGCGTGTCGCAAGTGCGGCCCCACTCAGCGCAGAACGCGCAGGAAACATGGCGATCCTGATCAGGCCCGGGTGTTTATATTGGTTCGGTGCGTAGCATTTTGTGACCTCGCTTGTCCTACATGACAGGCCGTACCGGACCGACGC
>NZ_JBFUCA010000988.1:0-726 GCF_056405475.1 Polaromonas sp. P1_G4 | reverse complement strand
CATGCCAAAGCTTCCCGGCCAGCAAGTTTGCGGAAGGCGGCCGATGGGGCCGGCTTGCTCCTCCACCTGCGGGTGGATGAAGTGATCGGACACGGTGTAGTCCCATGCGCCGGGTACGTGATGCCTGTAAAGGCCAGGCTCGCGCAGCTGCACGGGCGCGACTCGCATCAAGGCGATTTCCTGCCGCGTCCAGGCCGGGTTCAGGGCCTGTTCAATGTAAATATCAAGCCTGTCCAGGCGGATGCGCCCCACCGCTTCGAGGTCAGTCATGTGCCCCAGTTCATTCACACTGGCCGCATGGCGGCGCAAAACCTCAAGGTGCTCCGGCTGCGGGCGCCCCGTGAAGGCATAGACTTGGATGGCAAAGCGGCCACTGTCGTGCAGCGCGAGTTGCTGCTCAAGTGCCCGCATCTGCCGGGTGTCGGCCAGGCTTTGCACGGCGAGGCCGACGTGGATGCGGCTGTCGCTCTGGAGGCGGCGTGTGCGCGAATCGCGCTTGAACGGCGGGCAGGGTTTGAGCCGGCTTTTCACTGCGTCGAGAGTTTGCCGGCGCATCTGCTGCAGCGCGTCTTCATCCATGGCGAGTACCAGTCCGTGGAAAGGCGCATCGCCCCAGTCGCGGGGTTTTTGGGTGGCAAGGGATTCAGCCAGGGCCTTCTGCAGGATATCCGTGAGCTTGTGGTGATGCCGCCAATCGCCGATGGCCATATTGCGGAAGGCTTGCCG
>NZ_JBFUCA010000987.1:0-730 GCF_056405475.1 Polaromonas sp. P1_G4 | reverse complement strand
CGGTATGCTCATCGAGGCCTGCGCCGGACTGCTCGATGGCGACGACCCCGAGACCTGCATCCGCCGCGAAGCAGCCGAAGAAACCGGGTTCCGCATCCAGGCGCCGCACAAGGTGTTCGAGGCCTACATGAGCCCGGGTTCGGTCACTGAAAAGTTGCATTTCTTCGTAGCCTCCTACGAAAGTTCAGACCGGGCAGGAGAAGGCGGCGGCATCGCCCATGAAGGTGAAGACATCGAGGTGATCGAGCTGCAACTGGAAGAAGCGCTGGCCATGGTGCGCAGCGGCGCCATTGAAGACGCCAAGACCATCATGCTGCTGCAGCACGCAAAAATCACCGGCCTGGACCGCCTGCTCCCTCTGCCCCCTTCTTCCGGGTCCTGAATTGATTCTGGAAACGGCCCCTCGGGCCATGCCAGTACCGCGATGCAGCAGGCGTTTTGTCTGATACGCTCAGCTCAATGGATGTTCCTGTTTCGAAGACCGCGGCGCCTGCCATGTCGCCCGGCATGGTGGTGCTGGTCCTGTCGATGCTGCTGGGCATCCAGCCGGTCACGACCGACCTCTACCTGCCCGCCCTCCCCTCCCTGACTGAAGGTTTCGGCGCGCCGATGTCGCAGGCGCAGCTCACGCTCAGCGCCCTGCTGCTGGCCTTCGGTACCTCCCAGCTGATCTGGGGCCCGCTGTCGGACCGCTTCGGCCGCCGTCCCATCCTGCTCTGGGGCCTGTGCG
>NZ_JBFUCA010000986.1:0-733 GCF_056405475.1 Polaromonas sp. P1_G4 | reverse complement strand
GCATTGAACAGACTCATTGCTATCAAATAGATAGCTGTTGGCGCAAGACAGTCAATGGTTGCAAAGGTTTTTGAGGGTTTTACCCATCACGGCGGAGGCATAATAAAAGCGCTGGGGTTGCCAGCGCGTTTTGCAAATCTGCATCTCTTGTGGAATGCCGCGTTGTTTGTGTACTTCTTAATGACTCTCTCGTGTCTCCTCGGCTCCTCGCGTTGCGAGCAGCAAGGCTCGTCAGCAAGTCATCCAATATAGCGGGCGCACTGTCCCAGTGCATTGGGGGTTTCCCGGCCCCGGGCTTTGGGCGGCCGCTGGTTCTGTGGATGTTTTTGGGGCACCACGCCAATCGTTTGCGCACTTTTGCAGTACATATTTTCCGTCGCAGTCCCATCACACGAGCTACTGCGGTATTGGCACGACTTATGCCTGTTGTTACCAATTGTTGGTTGATTGAACAGGCGGGCACCGTATGCATATGAACAGATTTCTGGCCTTGAGTATGTCTTTATGCTTGGGCCTGGCATGCCAGCAAGCCCTGGCACAGACCACGGCTCCCCCGGCAGTGGCGCCGCCAGCAGCCACTGCCAGTGCTCCGGAAGTCGCACCGTCCCCCGCACCGGCCACGGTTCCTGCGCCTCCTGTCGCCCCGGTGGCTGCCGCCTCAGCGCCCCTTCCTGTGCCTCCTGCGGCTGCCCCGGCACCGCTGACGCAGCCAGGACTGGTCGGTGTGGAGACC
>NZ_JBFUCA010000985.1:0-734 GCF_056405475.1 Polaromonas sp. P1_G4 | reverse complement strand
ATATAAGCCTCGAAGCATACAACGTCGATTTATGGCATGAGACTTTTGATGAACTTTGCTGGCCACATTCTTAAGTTTAAGGTTCAATTGATTCAACGCCTTTATGAAAGTTATCCCGCCGCCTCAACACCCAGGCAAAGTAAACCCCCTCCACCGCCATCACCGCCCCACCCAGTGCCACCACCGCACTGCTCCCGATACGGTCGATCAAACTGGCAGCCAGCACCACGCCGATGGACTGGCCCAGAAACAGGAAAGAAGCAAACATCGAGACGGCCGTGCCGCGAGCATGAGGTGCCATCTGCGTTGCGTTGGCCTGCATGACATTGTGGAACATGAAAAAACCAAACCCGCCCACGAGGCTGGCCGGAATGGCCGGGGCCCAGTGCGGGGTGTAGGCCAGCACCAGGGCGCTGATGCCGACCATCGTGCCGCCCAGAATCACCAGGCCGTGCTGGCCGAAGCGGCGTATCAGCGGGCGGCCTGCGGCCATGTACCCAACGCCGCCCAGGCCGAACAGCGCCACGATGGCGCCTGACACCGAAAGCGACAAGCCCAGGGCATGGTGCAGGTGCGAAGCCCAGATGGCCAGCACGCCAAAGCCGGCGGCGCCCTCTATCACCGCCATGATCAGCACGACGCGTGACCAGCGGCCGGTAATAATTTCCAGCGCCTGCGTGACGAAATGGGTGCGCTGCACGGGTTGACGGGGTGTGGCTGCCGGGGCTTTGCCC
>NZ_JBFUCA010000984.1:0-737 GCF_056405475.1 Polaromonas sp. P1_G4 | reverse complement strand
CCGTGGAATTTCCCCATCGCCATCCCGGCCTGGAAGATTGCGCCGGCGCTGGCCTTCGGCAACTGCGTGGTGCTCAAGCCGGCAGACCTGGTTCCGGGCAGTGCCTGGGCCCTGGCCGAAATCATTTCGCGTTCGGGTATTCCGGCGGGCGTGTTCAACCTGGTGATGGGCCCCGGCCGCGTCATCGGCGATGCGCTGGTCAACCATCCGGGCGTCAATGCCATCAGCTTTACGGGCTCGGTCGGCGTGGGCAGCCGCATTGCAGAGGTTTGCGCAAAAAACCTCAAGAAGGTGCAGCTCGAAATGGGCGGCAAGAACCCGCAGGTCATCCTGGATGACGCCGACCTGACCCAGGCCGTGGAACTCAGCGCGCAGAGCGCTTTTTATTCCACCGGACAGCGCTGCACGGCATCAAGCCGCCTCATCGTGACCGAAGGCATCTACCCTGCTTTTGTCAAGGCGCTGCACGAACGCATGGCCCGCATCAAGGTGGGCGACGCCCTGACCGCCGGAACCGACATCGGCCCGGTTTCTTCACAAGCCCAGCTGGAGCAGGACTTAAGCTACATCGCCATCGGCCAGCAGGAGGGCGCAACGCTGTCGTTTGGCGGTGACCGCGTGCGCTGCCATACCGGCAGCGGCGCCGAAGGCTACTTCATGACACCAGCGCTTTTCAGCGAAAGCACCGCCGGCATGCGCATCAACCGTGAAGAAATTTTTGGCCCGGTGGCCAGCAT
>NZ_JBFUCA010000983.1:0-741 GCF_056405475.1 Polaromonas sp. P1_G4 | reverse complement strand
GTGTAGGTCAAACCGCCCACACGCACCATGTCGCCGCCCTGCTGATAATACGGGTCGGGGTTGAACAGGTTGTCGCCCACGTCCTCCAGGATGGTCTTGATCATGTCGCCGCGCATGTCCGTCAGCGTGGTCCAGGGATACGTGATCGCAGTCTGGTCCATCACGTGCTCGCGCGTAATGGCCTGGCCGGGCAGCAGAGAGGTTCCCCAGCGGAATCCGGGCGAAAACGCGATCTCGGCGCCACGCACATTCATCAGGGCGTCCAGGATCAGCTGGTCAAAGCTGCCGTTGAAGTTGCCGCGGCGGTACAGCGTGCCTTCCGTCACAGCCAGTTTTTCACCCAATTTGGCGGTGTAAGGCGCCCTCACCTTGTCGATCAGCGTATTCATGGCCGCATCGGCCGGCAACAGATTGGCAAACACCGGCAGCAGCCGGTAGTTGAAACCGGCCACCTTGCCGTCCTTGACGTTGAGGTCCAGCACGCCCAAAAACTTGCCGTTGCTGCCAGCGTTGGTCACGATGGTCTGCCCGCCGGGGTTTTTGACGATGACAGGCACCGGCACGCCGTCATGGGTGTGGCCGCCCAGAATCACGTCGATCCCCGTGACACGCGAGGCCATCTTGAGGTCCACATCCATGCCGTTGTGGCTGAGCAGCACCACGGCTTGCGCTCCTTTGGCACGCGCCTCATTCACCGTTTCCTGCATCTCGCTTTCGCGGATGCCGAAAGTCCAGTTCGGC
>NZ_JBFUCA010000982.1:0-745 GCF_056405475.1 Polaromonas sp. P1_G4 | reverse complement strand
CTGTGACGCTGCTGGCCGACGGGACGCGCGTGCTGGCCCTGTCCGCAGTGGCCGACACCATCAAGCCAACGTCCCGGCGGGCGATTGCCGAACTGCAGGCCCTGGGCGTCACGCCCGTGATGCTGACCGGTGACAATGCTGCCACCGCGCAAGCCATCGCTTCGCAGGCCGGCATCAGCGACGCGCGCGGCGACCTGCTACCCGAGGCCAAGCTCGAAGCCATCAGGGAAATGCAGCGGCACTACGGCGCCACCGGCATGACAGGCGACGGCATCAACGACGCGCCCGCGCTGGCGCAGGCCGACATCGGCTTCGCCATGGGCGGCGCCGGCGCCGACACGGCCATGGAAGCGGCCGACGTGGTGATCATGAACGACAACCTGGAGCGTGTGGCCGAAACGGTGCGGCTGTCACAACGCACGCATGCCATCCTGTGGCAGAACATCAGCCTGGCCCTGGGCATCAAGGGCATCTTCCTGCTCCTGGCCATCTTCGGCACGGCAACGATGTGGATGGCGGTGTTTGCCGACATGGGCGCCAGCCTGCTGGTGGTGGGCAATGGCTTGCGTTTGCTGCGCGGCCGGCGGAACTAGATTGTTATAGATTTAATAGCTGCTCGCGCTCATCCCTACTGCGCTGGAGGCCTAAAAATGCATAAAACCCGAAGTGGCCCGGAAAGGCCCGCTTCGGGTTTTTGCATGCGGCGCCTGCGAAAGGTGCAGGCAATAGATGATCAGCGCTCGAC
>NZ_JBFUCA010000981.1:0-752 GCF_056405475.1 Polaromonas sp. P1_G4 | reverse complement strand
CCAGCGGTCCTGGCGGAACTGATTGAAGCAGCCAAGCACGGCTGCCGCGAGTACGGCCGAGCCACCTAGCCCGGAATTCATCGGAAAATCGGAATGCAGGTAGAGCTCAAAACCAAAGTCTGGGTGTACTGCCTTGATCAATGCCAGGATCAGCCCGAAACGGCCCTTTTGTGACAGCGCGTGCTGCAGGTCGTTGGCATGCAGCGATTCACCGAGGTCGCGTGAATGGATCTCGATGCGCGTGTCGTCGCGCTTGCGCAAAGTGGCGTGGCTGTAGAGCGAGATCGTTGTGTTGATCACGGCTCCGCCTTCACCGGCGAAGAAATGCGTGAGGTCTGAACCGCCACCGCCAAAGCTGATCCGCACCGGCGAGCGCGCTCGCGCATAGACAGGCTCTTCGATCTGACGCGGCATGTGGTCGCGGCTTACGATTCCGGCCAGGCGCCGGTTTTCGTCGAGCAGCGGTATGACTTTGATATGGTGGTCGAGCTGTTTGAGCAGCAGTTCGCGCGAACTTGCCTTGTCGGCCCAGACGAAGTCAGGGTTGGCGCAGGACTTGATGGCGTCCTCGAGCTGCGCGCCTTCAAGCAGCTTGCGACGCACGTCCCCGTCGGTCGCCAATCCGGTCGCCATGCCTTCGGCATTGGTCGTCAGCACGATGCCATGGTGGTTGGCTTCGAGTTGCGTCAATGCATCGCGCAACGACGCATTTTCTGAAATCAAGAATAATTCGAAGCTCACAGGGTTCCCGC
>NZ_JBFUCA010000980.1:0-758 GCF_056405475.1 Polaromonas sp. P1_G4 | reverse complement strand
TTCGGGTGGTGAGCAGAAGCAACTTGAAATCGGCCGGGCCTTGCTGCTGCGCCCCAAGGTCATCCTGATTGACGAACCCTCGATCGGGTTGTCGCCCATGGTGGTGCAGGACGTGTTCAAGCTGTTGCAGAAACTGGCGGCGCAGGGCACGACAGTGTTGATGGTTGAGCAAAACGTCAAAAGCGCGCTGAAAATTTCCGATGACGCCATCGCGCTTGAGTCKGGCCAACTGGTGCTGCACAAGCCGGCGGCGGAGCTGCTGGCGGACCCCAACATCGAACGCCTCTTCCTCGGCGGCGGCCATGTGCCGGGCGCAACCGTGGCGCCCGCCATGGCAACTTCCTGAATCTGCTGCAACCTCTCACCGGAGACATCACCATGAGCACCTTTGCACAGGCACCAACCGCAGACCGGGAGGCCATCCCCGAAGTTGCCAACCCCCTGGGGCTGGACGGCATTGAGTTCATTGAATACACCACTGCCAAGCCGCAGGCGTTGGGGCAGGTGCTGGAAACGATGGGTTTCCGTCCGGTTGCCCGCCACCGCTCGCGCGAGGTATTGCTGTACCGGCAGGGCAGCATGAACGTGATTGTCAATGCCCACATTCCCGCCATGCCGGATGGCACCGCGCCGACCGACAAGCCGGTGATTGCCGCTGTGGCCTTGCGCGTGCGGGACGCGGCAGACGCTTACCACCGTGCGCTGGAGCGGGGCGCCTGGGCCGTGCCGTCACGCGTCGAGGTGATGGAGCTGAACAT
>NZ_JBFUCA010000979.1:0-760 GCF_056405475.1 Polaromonas sp. P1_G4 | reverse complement strand
GATCACCTGCTCGTACCTTTGCAAGGCTAACGCATGCTTGCCCTGTGCAGCCTGAATCGCCGCTTTGCCGTCGAGCGCCGGAACATTCCCGGGATGTTCAGCCAGAATGGCATCGATCAGGGCAAGGGCTTCGTCATGGCGGGCCAAACCGTTCAGCGCGCACGCTTTCTGGATGCCGAAGCCATGGGGTGCTCCGTTTTTCATCTGCCCGTCCGCCACCGTGATGACCTCCTGCCAGCGCTGCAAGTCAAGCAACAGCTTGACCTGGTTGGCTGCCGCATCTACAAAGGCCGGATTGATACGCAGGACCTGCTGGTAGCTATCCAGCGCCGCATCCACCTGGTGCAAATTTTCCTGCACGCGGGCCAGCTCAAACCAGGCCAAATCAAAATCAGGCTTCAAAGTCAGAGCCGCTCGGAAACTGCGGACCGCGTCTTCAACCAACGTCTGGCGCATCTGCACCTGTCCCATCAGGAAATGGGCATCCAGAAGACCGCCGTCCAACGCGAGGGCCTGCCTGAAGCTAGCGCTGGCCTCAGGCAGTTCGCCCAGTTCCATCAGGCCATAACCCAGGTTGACATGGGCCAAGCCATCGTTCGGTGTCATGGCAACCACCTGGCGATAGCAGTCGGTGGCCTCGGAAATCCTGCCTTGTGCCAACAATTCGTTGCCACGTGAGCGCAATGACTGGGCATCTTCGTCCGGGACAATCGGTCCGGCAGATACAGCGCTTTTATTGCGTGCCAGTAGGGTGCGGATA
>NZ_JBFUCA010000978.1:0-760 GCF_056405475.1 Polaromonas sp. P1_G4 | reverse complement strand
GCTTTCGACGGCTTCGCAGTAATCAATCAACGCCAGCATTGCGGCGCTCATGAGCAATGAGCCGCCATGCGCGATGCCTGTTTCGATAATCAGATCCGGCTTGACCTGCCAGATCAGTTCTTGCGTCGCGACCATATCGACCGGGGTCTGGATAATGGGTCGGCCCTGCCATGAAAAGTTATACATATAGCGGCCGCGGAAAGCTTCCGCCATCCATTGCGACGACAGTGATTGCCATGATTTGTTGGCGGGATAGCTGGCGATGGTGCTGAATTTCTCAGCTTCGAAAGCCGCGATTGGATCGTTGGGTGTGGCGCTCACAGTGGTACTCCGTGTTGGATGGGATAGGTGGACAACAAGCCTGAGAGCCGATCTTTCAGCTTCATGGGCAGGTAGTGGAACTCGGTAGTTACCGCCGCTATGTCGACGGTCGGGAAAATGCGCTCGGGCGCGCCTGGTGCGAAGGAGATATGTGCGCCCGTCAGCGCCGCCAGCTCGCGTGCCAGTTCGGCGTGACATACGGATTGCCCGCTAGCTACGTTGTAGAGGCGCTGCCGGCCGCTAATCGCGATATTTTCGAGCAACGGTACGACATCGTCGATGTCGACGTAATCTTTGCAGGAGGTCGGACTTTCATGGATCGTGACGCTATTGGTCTCGCGCAGTTCACGGATCACCGACGCCAGGAATGTAGCTTTACCTTGCCCAGGGCCATAGACATTGGATAGCCTTGCCACCCGCACGGCCGGCGAAGCCTGCG
>NZ_JBFUCA010000977.1:0-763 GCF_056405475.1 Polaromonas sp. P1_G4 | reverse complement strand
GTCCTGGGCCTGGCCTTGCAAAAAGCGCTCGGCATTGGCAGTGTCCAGCGCGTACTGCTCGGGCGACACATGACCCACACAGGGTGCGGAGCAGCGCTTGATCTGGTACAGCAGGCAGGGCCGTGTGCGATTGTTGAACACCGTGTCTTCGCAGGTCCGTAGCCTGAACACCTTTTGCAGCAGCAAGATGGTGTCTTTCACCGCCCAGGCGCTAGGATATGGGCCGAAGTAGCGGTGCTTCTTCTCGACCGCGCCGCGGTAGTAGGCAATGCGCGGGAAGACGGCGGCCGTGGGCGCAGCACCTTCTTCGGCTGGGCGCGCACCTGTCAGCTTGAGGTAGGGGTAGCTCTTGTCATCCCGGAACAGGATGTTGAATTTCGGGTTGAGCGTCTTGATCAGGTTGTTTTCGAGCAGCAGCGCTTCAGCTTCCGAGCGCACCACTGTGGTTTCCATGCGGGCGATCCTGGTCACCATATGGCCAATGCGCGTGCCGCCGTGGTTCTTCTGGAAGTAGTTGGAAACCCGTTTCTTCAGGTTGCGCGCCTTGCCGACATACAGTACACCGCCCTCCGCATCGAAGTAGCGGTACACGCCGGGCAAGGCGGGCAGCGCGGCGACTTCGCTGAGCAGTTGGGGGTCAAATTCGTGGGCTTTGGTCATGGGCTGAAATGGTGCAACTGGCCGTATTGTGGACAATCCTTTCATGAATCGCAGCCTGCAGTGGGACATTTTTTGCAAAGTCATCGACAACTTCGGGGACATT
>NZ_JBFUCA010000976.1:0-765 GCF_056405475.1 Polaromonas sp. P1_G4 | reverse complement strand
CGCGGCCACTGTGCAGCCCCCGGCGGCGCAGGCCATGATGGACGCACTAACCCGCGCTACAACGGCGGTGGTCGGCGTCAAGGTCACGGCGATGGAAGATGCACGCTCGGCCGAAACGCTGGGCCTGCGCCGCGCCGGCTCAGGTGTGCAAATCAACCAGGACGGGCTCATCCTCACCATCGGCTACCTGATGCTGGAAGCCGAACACATCGAGATCGTGACGCAAGACAACCGCACCTTGCCGGCGCGCGCCGTTGCCTATGACCTGGCCACCGGCTTCGGGCTGTTGCGCCCCTTGCTGCCACTGCGCGGTGTGGGCGTGGCAGCGCTGGGCAACGGTAAAGACCTGCAGCCCGGCGAACCGCTGATGGCCGTCACCGGCCCGCAGGCTGATGAGGACGGCGACGTAAGCATGACCCGGCTGGTCAGCCGGCGCGCGTTCTCCGGCAGCTGGGAATACCACATCGAATCGGCGCTGTTCACCAGCCCACCTATCATGGCCAGTGGCGGCAACCACAGCGGCGCCCCGCTCTTCAACCAGAAAGGTGAGTTGATGGGCATAGGCTCGCTGCTGGTGTCCGATGCCACAGGCGAAAACCGCCGCCTGCCGGGCAATATGTTTGTGCCGGTGGATTTGCTGCGTCCCATCCTCGCGGAGCTGCAGCGTTCAGGCGCCAGCATGAAAAGCCGCAGGCCATGGCTCGGCATCACCTCCAATGACCAGGGCGGGCGCATACAGATCCTGCGGGTCAGCAAGGAGAGCCC
>NZ_JBFUCA010000975.1:0-775 GCF_056405475.1 Polaromonas sp. P1_G4 | reverse complement strand
AGATCGACGATTGAGTTCCAATAGTTTGAGTTTGGCACTGAGTCCATGATTTGAAAGCCAAGATTGATGGGGCGCCAAACTGCTCCACCCCTCAGGCGAACAGCCAGGAACGGATAGTCGAAGAAGTCCTCTTCATTTTGGGGCTGATCTGGCTTACACCACTCACCATGCCTGGCCTTAAGCAAAACCTCACCAGCAAACGAACCGAAGGCATAGATGGACTTTGCTACCTGTTCCATCTTGGCACCGCCGGTTTTCCATTCTTCCAGAACGGAGTCGACTCGGYGCAGTGTGGATGGGGCAAAGGAGGAAATGTCGACGGCGTAGATCTTTTGCGTCATCCGAATGGCATCGTTGGTATATCCATCTACTGTTTCGACGGATGGCTGAAAGTGCAATGGAATCAATGTTTTCCCCTGAGGATTGTGTGAAATCTAACGTTTGACATGAGGGGCGTCCTGACCGACGMGAAGTGACGGGCAAGACGTCCGCTCGACAGAGGGTTAGGCGTCATTCTCACAGCGACGCCGACTTCTCAAGTTCCAGGTTGCCCTCGATGAACTTGAGCTTGAAGACAAGCCGGGAGATGCGCCATCTGTCCGGGAACGGCAGCAACTGCAGTTCGTACGTGCCCACGAAGATGCGGCTCTTCAGGCCGATTGCTTTGCCCCGGTGGTGGAAAGCCACGCCGTGGCATCTGACAAGCGCTTGATTACCACTGACCTCAGTTCGAAGGTTGCCAATCTGATGGTGAACGTGGTCTAGCGGCTTGAAT
>NZ_JBFUCA010000974.1:0-777 GCF_056405475.1 Polaromonas sp. P1_G4 | reverse complement strand
GTAAATACTATTGCATGAGAAATCCGTATGCGCTACATTGAATTTAATATGTAGTGAATGCAACATGTAAATTAAGTGGGCACTACATTGGTGAATTAGCCCCAGGATGGTGAAGGCGGCAGAAGGACGAGCACGATGACTGAACATACAAAGACGGACGGCCTGCCAGGTATGGATGCCTTGACGTTTCCGCAAGTTTTGGAAAAGGCCCGGCCGCGAAACGAGCGAATGAACAGCGAGAAAATCGAGTGCAATGCCTGCCCGGTTCTATGCCAGATTTCTGAGGGCCGCAGCGGAGCCTGCGATCGCTATGCCAACCACGGTGGAACGCTTGTTAGGGTCGACCCAGTGTTGCTGTTGCGCCGTACGCTGTCGGGCGAGGGCGCGCATATTGTGCCGTTTGCGGCGCGCGCAGATGCCGGACTTTCCGCGCCGGAAGATCTGCCCGGTGGCACGGATGACGCATCAACGGTTTCATGGAGCGGCGATCTTCTACTGGCTGATGAAGTGTTTGTCACGGGTGTGGGCTCATCAACAACCTATCCCGACTACAAGCCGGCACCATTCATCGTTTCATCGAAAGCGGCCGGTGTTGATCTGGTCACTGTGGTCACGGAAGGAATTTTCAGCTATTGCAGCTTCAAGGTAAAAATTGACACTGACCGCTTCCTGGGTGCCGAGCAGGCCAATGTGCGCTGCAAGGGAGAGGTAATCGGGCATGTGACGACGGCCGAGTATGGCTCGCAGATGTTGTCCCTGGGTGGTGTGCATCACCTG
>NZ_JBFUCA010000973.1:0-778 GCF_056405475.1 Polaromonas sp. P1_G4 | reverse complement strand
TGCTGATCGAGGAAAACGTGCAGATCCCTGAAGACACCAAAGAGTTCGCCATCAACATGAGCAACATGCGCCACTGGGACGCCCCGGTCAAGCGCTACGTGGACGAGTTGCTGGCCGGCAAGGACGGTCCGCGCGGCAAGGACTTCAACATGCGCTGGATCGCCGCCATGGTGGCCGACGTGCACCGCATCCTGTGCCGCGGCGGCATCTTCCTCTACCCCTGGGACAAACGCGAGCCCGAAAAGGCCGGAAAACTGCGCCTGATGTACGAAGCCAACCCCATGAGCTGGCTCATCGAGCAGGCCGGCGGCGCCGCCACCAACGGCAAACAACGCATCCTGGACTTGCAACCCACCAAGCTGCACGAGCGCGTCAGCGTCATACTCGGCTCCAAAAATGAGGTCGAACGGGTGACCTCCTATCACTCCGGGCTATAATTGAAGGCTGTATTTCATAAAAAGCCGGTGTAGCTCAGTCGGTAGAGCAGCTCATTCGTAATGAGAAGGTCGGGTGTTCGATTCATCTCTCCGGCACCAATTCAGGCGGAAATAGCGATAGTGGTCACTTACCGGTGATCGCTGAGGTCACTTCTGGTGACAGTCGATTTTCCGCATTAAAAATGCCTCCTTTGTGGAGGCTTTTTCTTTTCGGTAGGCAAGCATTTACCGCCGACTCAACCCAAACCTTGTTGATTTCTGCTGCCCTCTCATCARCAAGACACAAAACCTGTTCTCGCAGCAGCTCTCGCAGCGGTACACACTACAGTGAGGGTTCCAAA
>NZ_JBFUCA010000972.1:0-779 GCF_056405475.1 Polaromonas sp. P1_G4 | reverse complement strand
GTGGCTGCCGTTGACGCGGCCCTGCAGGCCCAGGCGCTGGGTTTCGTCGGCCAGGGTTTCGATATGGCGGGAGAGCGGGTCGTCGGATTCATCGCAGTGCATGTCGACCAGCAGGCCGCGTTCGGCCGCAATCTCGCACAGCAACTTCACGCTGGCTGCGCCGTCGGCCATGGTGCGTTCAAAGTGGGGGATGCCGCCGACCACGTCCACGCCCTTGTCGAGTGCGCGCTCCAGGTTGTTGATACCGCCTTTTGTTCGCAGCACGCCGTCTTGCGGGAAGGCGACCAGTTGCAGGTCGATGTATGGGGCGACCTGCTTTTTGACTTCAAGCAATGCGTCTACCGCCAATAGGCTGGGTTCGCTGGTGTCCACGTGGCTGCGAATGGCCAACAGCCCTTTGGCGACGGCCCAGTCGCAGTAGGTGAGGGCGCGTTCGATAAGCGCTTCGGCTGTGAGCAGGGGCTTCAGTTCGCCCCACAGCGCGATGCCTTCGAGCAGCGTCCCGCTTTCATTGACACGTGGCAGGCCGTAACTGAGCGTGGCGTCCATGTGGAAGTGCGGGTCGACAAAAGGCGGGCTCAGCAGGTAGCCACCGGCGTCTACCGTTTCATGGGCTTGCGCACCCGCGATAGGGCCTTCGCTGACCTGGGTGATCTTGCCGTTCTGCACGGCGATGGTCATGCCGGTGCGGCCGTCGGGCAGGCTGGTGTTGTTGATCAGCAGGTCAAGCATGGGAAAGGTGCTCCATTTCTTCTGCGCGGTCAGGCTGTGGGCGCTGT
>NZ_JBFUCA010000971.1:0-782 GCF_056405475.1 Polaromonas sp. P1_G4 | reverse complement strand
CTGCAATGCCGTCGCGCCTGTCCGCCTGCCTGGCGGCCTTGCTGTTGGCCCACGCTGCAGCTGTTGCACAGGAAACGGCCGCCCCGCCTTCCCCCGTCGCGGCTGTTGCTGCACAAAACGTGCCGTCCGCGGGCTACGATGTGGTTGGCCAGGGGTTGGTGCTGCTCGACAGCACCGGCTCGCTGACCTTTGAGCAGGCCCACGGCCGCTTTGAAGCCGGTGAAGGCGAGCCGGCCAGGCCGGAACAGATCATGCCGACTGGCGACGGGCGTGCCTTGTGGTACCGGTTGACGCTGCCTGCGGTGAGCCAGCCCACACGGGTCATGCTCACGACACCGCATCCCAACATGGACAGCGTCTCGCTGTACCGCCCCTCGCAAGACCCTCTCGCAGCGGGGCAATGGCAAATCAGGCGCTCAGGTGATTCCATCCCCGTAGCCGAGTGGCCGGTGCGCCACCTGACACCGGCGTTCGAGATGCTGCTGCGCCCCGGTGAGACGCGGCCCACTTACCTTCGGGTCACCCACAACTATCCGATCAGCATGCACTGGGTTCTGTCCGACCCGGGCAGTTTTCACGAACAGTCCAAGCAATGGCACCTCCTGCTGGGGGTTTACATCGGCCTGGTGTTGCTGATGGCGTTGATGAGCGCTTTCCACGCGGTCTCGTGGCGTGATTCCATCCACTTGTTGTATGCCGGTTATGTGCTGGTCGTGGCGCTCGGCCAGTTGTCGCTGACCGGCCTGGCGGGAGAATTTTTCTGGCCCCGCAATGCCTGGTGG
>NZ_JBFUCA010000970.1:0-783 GCF_056405475.1 Polaromonas sp. P1_G4 | reverse complement strand
GGTGTATTCGTTTCAATCAGCGAGTACCCGCGTTGCTTTTCGCCCTTGCCGTCTTTGCAGGTAACGCAATAGATGGTTTCACCAAAACTGAGGTTGTAGAGTTTTTCAGGAAGCTGGTCGTACTCTTTTTTGTAGCTTGCATCCAGGAGTTTTCCCTTGGTGATATGACCGGTATCGCCGGTAAAGATGGCGAGTGTCTTTGACTCGGCGACAGCCTTCGCCGCCGTATCTCCCGTTGTCTTTCCCGTTGTATTTCCTGTCGTATCCGCTAACGCGGCATATCTATCCCCTTCGTGCGTGAAGTCGTAGACGTAGTGTTTGAAATATTCAAAATCGTTCTTGGCAAAAAAACAAGCGAGCGCAAACACAAGCAATGCAAGCGCCGCTAAAGTCTTTTTAGTCCTGGATAACGTCGAAAAATTCATGGATCAGATGGGTGACAGGTATTTAAGACAACAGACGAACAAGTCTGCTGATGGAAGGGCAGCTATCGTGAAATGCAGTCAAGTATTGAACCGGACCGCCGAAGTATCGCTGACTATTTTGACTGGCACAACGGGGCAGGATCGCGTGCAAGCATGGATCGAATCACCCTAAAGCAAAGTCGGCGCTCAAGGTTTCCCTCCCCAATCACGTCATCCTGGATGACGCATCGCAATGGTAGATCGACGATGAAAATGACGATTGCTGAAACGCCTTGTTGCATTTGCTATAAAAATAGTAGCTGCTTGCGCAAGTCCTTCAAGGGCTCTGGCTACTATTCTTATGGATTTCCTGCAAATC
>NZ_JBFUCA010000969.1:0-785 GCF_056405475.1 Polaromonas sp. P1_G4 | reverse complement strand
GTCTGATCTGGAGGACGATACATTTACTCGTGTTTTGTGAAAAGCGATGTATATGTTCGAGGAGTCAAACCATGCCGTTTCTATCTGGTATTGGTCAAATGTTCTAGAAGCCGAGTTTGCCGGTAAGGCGATAAGCATAGGCCACCAAAAACATAGTGCAACCCATCTTCTAAGCAAGTTATTCATAGCAAGAACAATCGATTTTTTGCCCTGAAATGGCAGCATTAATTTGATCCAAAGTTTCTTTCAAAAGCTCTGGTGTTAGGCTCTGAATATCTTCCTCTGAATGCTGGCCAGACCCATGTCTGTGACCTTGCGAGAATAGATTCCATTTCTGAAAGCCCCTATGTGCAGGGGATGTCGAGTCCATTATCGGATGTAGTGCAAATCCAAGCTTTATGAACGACGCTGTTTTGTCAAAATTCGAAATAGTGTCGGCTTTTGCTAACTCATTCTCAACGAATGTATTCAGCAACTTACATGATTGCGCCTTGGTTAACGCAGATGAACTCATTGCATGCATAAATGCGTTCGCCGCATCTTGATACTTCATGCTGTCAGCATCACGCGAACCCTGTTTCATGGCAGCTATTTGTGCGCTCGTTAATCTCAGTTGAGCACCTATAGCATCCAAAATCGCGTTGTGCGCGGCAGTTGACCACAACCCCTGCGGATCGATTTTACTCAAAGGATTTGCCGAGACATATGCAAAGGTATTGATCCCGCCAGCCAGTCCAATAGGATCGGACTGCATATAGCGCCCAATGCGCGGGTTGTACTCCCGG
>NZ_JBFUCA010000968.1:0-785 GCF_056405475.1 Polaromonas sp. P1_G4 | reverse complement strand
GCCTTGATCCCCAGGATGGTGGGCTGAACAAAGTAGCCTTTGGCAAAGTCAGGCGCGCCGGCGCCACCGGCAATCACGTCCGCACCTTCTTCAATGCCGGTGCGGATGAAACCCAGGACACGGTCGCGCTGGGCTGCACTGACCAGCGGTCCGAGCTTGCTGGTTTCCTCCAGGCTGGGGCCAACACTGAATTTCGCGACAGCTGCCTGTGCGAGCGCCTTGGCTTCCTCATAACGCCCGGCCGGCACCAGCATGCGGGTATGGGCCGAACAGGTCTGGCCGCTGTTGAGCATGCAGGCCGACACGGTGCCTTTGACCGCAGCTTCGAAATTGGCATCGTCCAGGATGACGCTGGCCGACTTGCCGCCAAGCTCGAGCGCTACCCGCTTGACCGACTGGCTGGCCAGTTCGCTCACACGTTTGCCTGCCCGGGTAGAGCCGGTAAAGCTCAGCATGTCGACTTCGGGATGCGTTGCCAGCACCTCGCCCACCACGGGGCCGACACCGTTGACCAGGTTGAATACGCCGGGCGGCAGGCCGGCCTCATGAATGATTTCAGCCAGGATCATGGCGTTGACCGGGGCGATTTCGCTGGGCTTGAGCACCACGGTGCAACCTGCCGCCATGGCGGGGGCGATCTTGAGTGTGATCTGGCTGAGCGGGAAATTCCAGGGCGTGATGCACCCCACGACACCGATCGGCTCGCGTACCACGAGCGAGTTGCCGACCTGCTTTTCCCATTCGAACTGGCGGGCCACCTTGGCAAAGTTTCCCCAGTGCCATGC
>NZ_JBFUCA010000967.1:0-786 GCF_056405475.1 Polaromonas sp. P1_G4 | reverse complement strand
GACGCATGGCAACCTCAAACACCGCTGGATACTCTGGAACGCCGCTTTCCAGGAAGCTTGGCATCAAAGAGGCGCATCGAGTGCTGCTCATCGCAGCACCTGAGGAGTACGAAAGTCTGTTGGCCCCACTTCCACCAGCCGTGCAGTTTGTGAGCCAGCCCGATTCAAAGGTAGATATCGCTCACGCCTTTGTCACGCAGCGAGAAGAACTGGCAAAGACTCTGAGTGTCTTGCGCAAGAAGCTGAAATCCGACGCAGCGCTGTGGGTCTCCTGGCCGAAGAAGTCAGCCAAGGTTCCGACCACCATCACAGAAGACACTATCCGCGAGTTGGCGCTGCCACTCGGCTTCGTAGATATCAAGGTCTGCGCCGTCACGGAAGTCTGGTCGGGACTCAAGTTGGTGGTTCGCAAGGAGCTTCGCTGAGAATGCGGCCTAACCCTTCCATCAAGACAAACGTTAGGTACCACTCATGGTCGCCACCAAGCTCCTGCTGATCTTTGCTCTTCTCTGCACCTCAGCCCTGCCTGTATCTGCTGAATACACGCCAACGGGACGGAAGGCCATTTCCGTAATCTCGGCCGATTTTCCGCATCTGGATTTCATTTGGACAAGCGCCGAAGGCGATCTGGACGGTGACGGAATCGCTGATCTGGCTTTGGTGGCCACTGGGCAGAGAGGTGGAAATCCACAGCGCGAGGAGCGCCTTTTCATTCTCAAGGGAAATCCGGATGGAAGCTATGGAGTCCTTTCCGTGTCTGACGAGTTTTGTCGCGTGAGCAAGTTC
>NZ_JBFUCA010000966.1:0-786 GCF_056405475.1 Polaromonas sp. P1_G4 | reverse complement strand
GGACATTGGTGCCCTACGCGCGCGTGCGCGAAGTGCACGCCAGTGCCGGCAGAGCCGTACGCACCGCCGACTACCTGATGTCCTTGCCGGCAAACAACGCCCCCAAGGACTACTACTCGCTCGGCGTCCTCGACAACTTCAAGATGCTGGCTGCACGTCCTGATGTACACCTTCGAGCCTTTCTGGTGCTTGAGCCACCCGTCGTCGACCCGAGCATCTACAAGGCATTACCGGAGCTGACCGCAGCTTTCGAGCGGGTCTATGTCCACAACGTGAACGGTGACGGCTATTCGCTCGCAGGTGTTGACAGCTCGCGGTTGCGCCAACTCTATTGGCCGCAGCCTCGCGAAGATGTTATGGAGCCGTACTGGTCTCGGTGTGAGCGCCTCAACCGCATCGTGGTGATCAACGGAAATCATGTGCCACGCAAAGTACCGAACGAGCTCTACAGCCGCCGCATCGAGGCGATGACCGAACTGGCGGAATCCGGTGTTGTCGATCTTTACGGCCGCGGCTGGGCCAAATTGAAGGCTCGTACGTCTCTCTGGTGGCCCTATATAAGCCGGCGCAAAACGCTGCTGTCGATTTACAAAGGCTCGTGCGAATCGAAATACGAGGTACTGAGTCAATACAACTTCTGCCTCTGTCTCGAAAACATGGCGATGCAGGGCTACGTAACCGAGAAAATTTTCGACTGCTTCTATGCGGGAACGATTCCCCTGTATTTGGGCGCTCCCGATATCAAGCAGTTGATCCCTGAGGAGGCCTATATCGATTGCCGTGAAT
>NZ_JBFUCA010000965.1:0-789 GCF_056405475.1 Polaromonas sp. P1_G4 | reverse complement strand
AGCGGTCAGCCGCCATGCCGGCAAAAATGCCGAACACCCCCCAGGACAGGTTTTGCACCGCCAGCGCAAAGGCAAAAGTCTCGCGCGTCCAGCCCTGCGCCTGCGTGATGGGCTGCAGCCAGAGGCCAAAACCGTGGCGAATGCCCATGGACAGCGTGACGATGGTGGCGCCGCAGATCAGCACCTGCAGCATGGAGAGTTTTTTGGTTTCGGTGGTCATGGGCGAGTCGCCGCGAGTGGCGAAAAAAAGGAAAGGCCTGAGGCGGCCGGAAGGCTCTTTGCCGACTGTAACGAAAATGGCGGAACACTGCCCGGGCCGCACTTCGTTCCCTGTCTCAAATCAGGTTGGCTGTATATTTATACAGTGACTTTGCCGGCCCCGACTACAATTGCGGCAATTCTTTCATCTGCCATGGCTGACAAACTACCCACCGAATATTCCGAAGGCTCGATCCGCGTGCTCAAGGGCCTGGAGCCCGTCAAGCAACGGCCGGGCATGTATACGCGCACCGACAACCCCCTGCACATCATCCAGGAAGTGCTGGACAACTCCGCCGACGAGGCCCTGGCCGGCTACGGCAAGAAGATCAAGGTCACGCTGCACACCGACGGCTCGGTGAGCGTCGACGACGACGGCCGAGGCGTTCCTTTCGGCCTGCACCCTGAAGAAAAGGTACCGGTCATCGAGATCGTCTATACCCGGCTGCACGCGGGCGGCAAATTTGACAAAGGCAAGGGAGGCGCCTACAGCTTCTCGGGTGGCTTGCACGGCGTCGGCGTGAGCGTGAC
>NZ_JBFUCA010000964.1:0-790 GCF_056405475.1 Polaromonas sp. P1_G4 | reverse complement strand
AGCTCCAGCACCGGCACCAGTTGCTGCACCAGCTCCAGCTCCAGCCCCTGCTGCTGACGCATCGGCTCCTGCCGCTGCTGCATCCGCTCCGGCTGCTGCCGCCTCGGCACCTGCTGCTGACGCCGCTGCCGCTGCAGCCGCTGCTACGGCCGCTCCAGCCAGCGCTGCGAAGTAATTCTTCAGCGAGTCGAAAAAAGCCGCCGCGAGGCGGCTTTTTTATGGACGCTTGTTTGCCGCGATGGACGGCATGCACCCGCATTGCAGGGCCCACGACCCTTCCTCAGATATGGATCCAGCGTGTGCCGACGTCGGGCCTGGCCACAATGATGTCTTCCGCGTCCCAACCCACGGCTGCGGCCATCAGGTTTTGCACCAGCTCCGGCCGGTTGTTTTGCGCGCTGAGATGGGCTGCCACCAGGTAGCGTAGCCCCTGATGCATGACGCCGCGGGCGACATCCGCTGCGGCCGTATTGGAAAGATGCCCAAATTGGCCGCCCACCCGCCGCTTCAGGAATGCGGGATAGGACGATTGGGCCAGCATGTCGGAATCGTGGTTGCACTCCAGCATCAGGGCGTCGCAGCCCCCAAGGTTTTCCAGTACATGCGAAGTGGCATGACCGAGATCAGTGAGGATGCCCAGCTTTGCCGATCCGTCGGTACAGCTCAGTTGCAGGGGTTCCCGGGCATCGTGGGGCACCGTAAAAGGCGTCAGCTGCATGCCGCCGAGGTCAATGGCTTTACCGTCGCGCGCCTTGTGCAGCAACCCGTCAAAATCCGGTGCCCCTATGCC
>NZ_JBFUCA010000963.1:0-790 GCF_056405475.1 Polaromonas sp. P1_G4 | reverse complement strand
GCTTTTGCTTTTTTGGCGGCAGCAGCTTCGGCTTTCTTGGCTGCAGCGGCTTCAGCTTTTGCTTTCTTGTCAGCAGCAGCTTTTTCTTTCTTTGCGGCCTTGGCAGCAGCTTTTTCTTCTTTGGTCATTTTGGCTGGCTTGGCTTCAGCTTTGGCTTCTGCTTTTGCAGCGGGAGCGGCTGGCGTTGCGGCAACAGCTGGCTTGGCTGGAGTAGCCGCAGGAGCGGAAGCTTGTGCGAAAGCACCAGCAGCGAAGAGGCCAGCGATCAAAGCAGCGAGGATTTTGTTCATTTGGAATTTCCTTTGATAACGTTATTGGAAAAAATACCCCGAACTTCTCGGAGGCCCTACCGTAACGAGGCCGGTTCCAAAGCCGTTGACACGATGCCCCCAAATTCTTTTGCTGTATGGTTTTACGGCTAGAATTTAGGGGTTTTTACCTAACTGTTGCGTGGCGTGCCCCTGGACGCCTTGCGCTTACCGGAGACTTTTGTTCATGTATCAGCACATCAAGGTGCCTTCCCAAGGCCAAAAAATCACTGTCAATGCCGACAACTCGTTGAACGTACCTGACGAACCCATCATTCCGTTCATTGAAGGCGACGGCACCGGCGCAGACATTACGCCGGTTATGCTGAAAGTGGTTGATGCTGCTGTTGCCAAAGCCTACGGCGGCAAGAAAAAGATCCACTGGATGGAAGTGTTTGCCGGTGAGAAGTCGACCAAGGTCTATGGCCCGGACGTCTGGCTGCCAGAAGAAACCCTGCACGCTGTTCGTGACTACGTCGTGT
>NZ_JBFUCA010000962.1:0-792 GCF_056405475.1 Polaromonas sp. P1_G4 | reverse complement strand
GTTTTAATATCCAGTAACTGTATTTTCATCCAGTTTTTAAAAGATTGCAAGTTTACGTTTTATGCATCCTCAAAATATTGTGATTCTGGGCACCGGCGGCACGATTGCCGGGCAGGCTGCGAGTGCGTCGGACAACATCGGCTATACCGCTGCCCAGGTGGGCGTTGAGCAACTTGTGGCGGCGGTCCCGCCTTTGGCCAGGTTCGGCCCCTTGATGACCGAGCAGGTCGCGCAGGTCGACAGCAAGGACATGAGCTTCGATGTATGGGTGCGGCTGGCCAGTCGGGTCAATCACTTTCTGGCCCAGCCGGACGTGCAGGGCATTGTCATCACGCACGGCACGGACACGCTGGAAGAAACGGCGTATTTCCTTCATGCGGTGTGCCGCCCCGATAAACCTGTGGTGCTGGCCTGTGCCATGCGGCCGGCGACTGCGCTGGTGCCTGACGGCCCCCAGAACATGCTGGATGCCATGGCGGTGGCGCGTCATGCTGGGGCAATGGGTGTTGTCGCGGTGTGTGCCGGAACCATCCACAGCGCGCTGGACGTGCAGAAAGTGCATACCTACAGGGTTGACGCTTTTGACTCCGGTGATGCGGGGCCGATTGGCTATGTGGAGGAAGGATTCCTCAGGTTAGTGAGAAATTGGCCGGAAACCCATGTGGAACGGGCGCAAGCAGCTATAAAAATAATAGCGAATTCCATGATTCCGCTCCAGTGGCCGCGCGTTGAGATTGTCATGAACCATGCCGGCGCCAGTGGTGCGATCGTGGACGCGTTGCTGGCACAGGG
>NZ_JBFUCA010000961.1:0-794 GCF_056405475.1 Polaromonas sp. P1_G4 | reverse complement strand
TGATGAACCAGGGCGTGATCGTCCACGAGGGCCCTGCGGCCGATCTGCGCAACGACGCCGCCTTGTGCCGGCAGCTTTTGGGAGTCTGAGCCAGCATGAGCCATCCACTGTTACGCGTCGAGAACGTCGCCAAGCAATACCAGCATGGCGTCTTCCGCAAGACGACCACCTTTTCACTGAACGCCGATTTCGAGGTGCACAAGCCCTGCGTGGTTGGTGTCATGGGCCCCAACGGTTCCGGGAAGACCACGCTGTTCGAACTGATCACCGGTAGCAACCTGCCGAGCGCGGGCCGCGTGCTGGTCAACGGCCAGGACATCCACCAGGTGCGCACACGCGAACGCGACCGGCTGGCGATCCACTACCACCAGTCATACCAGGTGCGGTCATTTCAAAAGACCAAACCCGACTTCATGCTGGCGCATGCGCAGAGCGATTCGCCGCTGGTGCACCTGTTCGACGAACCGCAGTTCAACACGCAGGATGGCTACATCGGCTTCATGCTGGACTTCTTCGCCAAACTCAGGGCCAACGGCCGCCTGGTGTTTTTATGCCTGCATCCCAACGAGCCCTACCACGTCGACATCCTGCGGCAATGCTGCGAGCGTTTCATCTTTGTACAAAAAGGTGCGGTCAGCGAAGCGCCTGACTTCGACACGCTGGCGCGCGACGAGAAGGTCAGGGCCTACCTGGGGGCGCTGGCGCCGGCAGCTTGATCCACGGCCCCGCACGCGGTTCAAATCAGGCTGTGTTTTCTGGCGCGGTAAGCCAGCTTCGCCCGCGTGGTGTTGAGC
>NZ_JBFUCA010000960.1:0-796 GCF_056405475.1 Polaromonas sp. P1_G4 | reverse complement strand
GACCCTGGGCGATGCTTTCGCCCTGGCTCTCGATGGCTTTTTGCTGCGCCTCGGCATTGAGCGCCAGGAAATTGCTAGGCGCCGTGGCCGCCATCCATTGCTCGACCGCGAAGCGCACGCGTGCGCGGGTCTTTGCGTCGCCTTCGACGGCGTCGGCCAGGGCCATGAGGGTGCGGGCGTTCAGCAGATAGGTGGAAGCCGAAAATTTCGAGACGGGGTTGGTCTTCCAGGCCGCGCTTGAAAACCTGCGGTCAGACGACACCAGCGTATCGGCGCCCTCCTGCAACCCCTGGTTCCACAGGGCTGAGGCGTCTGCGATATAGCGCTGCTGCAATTCCTGGAGCCTGGCCGGATCGAACTGGAGTGCCGCTGGGGTTTGGCCTGGGCTGAATGCACTCATTGGTGCGAATCCGTTGTTTGCACCAGTATTGAAGCCGGCGCCTGATCCGGCGTTTGCCATGACACTCATGGCCTGCTGCAGGCCTGCCGCAAAGGTCTCTTGCATCTGCCGGGCCGTTTCGGCCTGCTTTGCGTCAAAATTCATCTTGTCTCCCCGATCCATGTTGAGTCCTGGTGACTCTTTTGAGCACACCAACAGTATCGTAGGATTTGCATTACAAATTGCTCACCAGGGCCGCGGAGTTCTACGTATTTATGTATTTGATTGTCATCGCCTGGATTTACGTTGTGCTCATGATGAGTGTTGCCGAAGCCACCAACAGCAACGGCACACTTCTGGGGGCACTGGTCACCTTTGTACTCTATGGACTGGGTCCTGTGGCATTGGTGGTTTACC
>NZ_JBFUCA010000959.1:0-799 GCF_056405475.1 Polaromonas sp. P1_G4 | reverse complement strand
CTGCCTCTTTCATCTCCCTCAAAAGGCTCCTTACGGAGCCTTTTTGCTTTGCGCGGCCTCCAGTCCCCGAAAAGCACCCTCCCCACCTGATCGTTCACAATAAGCTTATGGAACAAAAACAAGATTTATCCGTCAGCCGCCTGGCCAACGCCTGGGCTGAACTGCAGGCCCATGCACGGGAAGGCACACCGCTGGAGGCCGACGCCTCACGGCTGGCATTTGCCGACCCGGAGTTTTTGCTGCGGCGTGAAACACGCGGGATCCGCTTCCAGCTGGAACTGCTCAAGCCCGACCTGGAACAGCAGGCCCATGGCATTGAAAATACCGTGGTCGTTTTCGGCAGCGCCAGGTTTCGCAGCGAGGAAGATTCCGTCACCATGGTGGCCGAAGCCGAGGCAGGCGGGGATGCCGAAACCATAGACCGCGCGCGCAAACTGGCCCGCAATGCCCACTATTACGAAAAAGCCCGCGCCTTCGGCAAGCTCGTGGCGCAGTACAGCGAGACAAAACCGCCCGAGACCAAGCTCTTCATCTGCACCGGCGGCGGCCCGGGCATCATGCAGGCGGCCAACCGGGGTGCGCACGAGGCCGGCGGGCTCAGTGTGGGCCTGGCGATCGCCCTGCCCATGGAAGAAGCGGCCAACCCTTATGTGCCGCCTGAGCTGTCATTCAAATTCCACTACTTCGCGCTGCGCAAGATGCACTTCATGATGCGCGCCAAGGCGCTTGTGGTGTTTCCGGGTGGTTTCGGCACGCTCGACGAACTGTTTGAAGTCATCACGCTGGTACAGACCCGCAA
>NZ_JBFUCA010000958.1:0-801 GCF_056405475.1 Polaromonas sp. P1_G4 | reverse complement strand
GTATAAACGGCTGGACGACGATAGCCTGTGGCAGTTCGATACGGCAGGCAAGCTGCTCACCGTGACCCAGAGAAACGGTTGGATCCAAAGCTATACCTACAGCACGCCCAGCACCATATCCACGACCGCTCCGGTCGCAGGATTGCTCCTCAGTGTGAGCAACCAGTTCGGCCGCACCTTGAGCTTTGCGTACAACCCCAGCAGCCAGCTGACGAGCGTCATCGGCAGCGATGGCCGGATCATCAGCTACAGCTACGACGGCACCACCGCCACCTCACACCTGACCAGCGTCAGTTACCCTGGTACTTCGGGAGGCACCGTCACCCGCATCTACCACTACGAGAACGCTACTTACGCCCAACTGGTCACCGGCATCACCGATGAGCGGGGAATCCGGCTGTCCAACATCGCCTATGACAGCCTGGGCCGCGCCATCAGCAGCGGCTATGCGGGCGGTGCCGACCTGTACACGGTGAGTTACGCCACCCCTGGCTCAGCCACAGTGACCGACCCCTTGGGCACCCAGCGCACCTACAACTACAGCACCAACAAGGGGCAACTGGGTGTCACCGGCGCCGACAAGCCCAGCGGAACAGGCGCTCCATCCGCCGCCAGCCGAGTACAGGACGCCAACGGCTTCATCACCCAGRAGACCGACTTCCTGGGCGTGAACACCATGTACACCTGGGACATCAACCGGCGCCTTCCCTTGAGTACGACCAGGGCAGCAGGATTGCCCGAAGTGCAGACAACGACCACGCAATGGCACCCGACCTTCAGGCTGCCGGTGCTGGTAACGGA
>NZ_JBFUCA010000957.1:0-806 GCF_056405475.1 Polaromonas sp. P1_G4 | reverse complement strand
GCCCAGCTCCAGGGCACCGGCGCTGAGTGCGCCGTTGTGCAGCGCTGCACCGGCTTCCATAAAGAGGTACTGGAGCGAGCGGTTGCGGTAGCGCGTCGCTGCAATCGCCGGATCGGCGGCGAGGAAAACGGCACCCGTTGCGTAGGTTAACTCCCAGGGCTTGCCGAAGGCCAGGGCCAGCTGCGGCGGTGTGTTCCCGACGGGGTGCAGCAATACCGTACGCTCGTCGGGGTATTGAACCTTGTACACGCCGGGCAGATAGTCACCGACCTGGCGTTGCAGCGCCACGTAAACCTCCACCAGGTGCATGCCACCTGCAGACGCGATGGTGCGTTGCGGCATCGCATATCCTATTCGCGGATGCTTGACCCGGACTACACCGGCGAGGGACCAAAGCAGTTTGTGCAGCGCGGAAATGGATACCGGCTTGTCATCAAAGGTATAGCTTGTTGTGCGCGCGGAAAAGAAAGGGTCAAGCGGCGTGCTTTCCACTCTGGCGGCAGACTCGGGCAGGGTTTCCTCGGACTGCTCTTCATTCCACAAAAAGCGTGCTGCAATGCTGCCTGTCAATTTGGCGGCCGCTGAAAGGCCGAAAGGGCTGAACTGAAAGGCGTAGTGCGCAGCGTGTGCGCTCACCAGGCTGGCGTCGATCAAAGCGCCCTCGGCGAGCAGGAATTCCATGAATTGGGCAAACTCAGAGCGCTCCTGCGCGTTCCCGAAACTCTTCAGGATTTCGTCGACAGTGCGTGTTCCGTCGCACAGGCTGAAGGCCTGGTCCAAAAGCAGTGCGGGTGCCTGGACTTCGA
>NZ_JBFUCA010000956.1:0-807 GCF_056405475.1 Polaromonas sp. P1_G4 | reverse complement strand
GCCGGCGAGTATGCTGATGAGAGAGGTTTTGCCGGCGCCGTTAGGGCCCAGCAAGCCAAAAAATTCACCTTGCCGGATATCAAAACTGACGTCGTCCAGCGCCTTGACAGCAGGCCCCGTCTGATTTCGCGTGGATGAGTAGGTTTTGGAGACGGACTGAAATGAGATCGCTGGCATGAGCCCGCCATTTTAAGGGCGGATGCTGTTTTTATCCGGGTCGGCGGCTGAATGCCCTGCGTCAGGACCCCGATGGGCGAAGAAACCCGAAAGCGGCGTCTCAGGCCGCCGGGGCGGCAGCGGCGGGAATCAGCTCTGCCACGCCATACAGGCCTGCCAACTGACGCAGGCGAGCCGGCAAGCCGGCCACCGAAAACGCCTTGCCGGCAGCCAGCGCTTCACGCCGGCATTCCAGCAGCACCGCCAGCGCGGAGGAGTCAAACTCCTTCAGCGCGCCTGCATCGGCCACCACGCCGGCCGGCTGGGACAGCACGGCCTGCTTGAGGCCGAGAGCAAACCCGGCAGCCTCGGCATGCGTGAGGACAGAAGGAAGCGTCAGCACTGGCGATGCCTGCTCAGGGCTTCTTGGCAACAGCTGCGCCTGCGCCGGTGTTGGACTGGTTGCGCTGAACCAGGGAAGCGATCAGGCCATCGACGCCCTTGGCGCTGATTTCCTGGGCGAACTGGGTACGGTAGGTTTCCACCAGCCAGACGCCCAGCACGTTGAGGTCATAGATCTTCCAGCCCGTAGCGGTTTTTTCCATGCGGTAATCCAGCTGGATTGGATCGCCCCGGCCCAGAACTTCGGTG
>NZ_JBFUCA010000955.1:0-809 GCF_056405475.1 Polaromonas sp. P1_G4 | reverse complement strand
CGGCGAAACAGGTGTTCAAGTCGCAGATAAGTGCGTATGCGTTCGTGAAAAGGATACTCGTAAAGGATCACAGCGCTAGATTTCGTCGGCTTTAAATGAGGAGGTTTGTTTGCGCATCATAGCCCGAAGCGCCAGGCAAGCTGTCGGACCAGGGCTTCCAGGCTCGCCAGAGACAAGCCATCGTTATAGAGGCATATGTCAGCCGCAGACAGGCGCTGCGCGCGGCTTGCCTGGCCAGCCATGATTTTCTCCACCACCTCCCGTGGCCAGCCGTTTCGGGCCATCACGCGGTCAATCTGGGTCTTTTCACTGCAATCCACAATCAGAACCTGGTCAAGCTGCTGCCGCCATCGCCCCGACTCCACCAGCAACGGGACGTCAAAAATGACACAAGCACTGCCGCCCGCGACCGCCTGCTCATATTGATGCAGGGTTTCCCGGCTTACCCAGGGGTGCACGATGGACTCAAGCCTGCGCCGTGCAGATGGGTCGTCAAAGACCARCTGCCGCATCCGTTCCCTGTGCATGGCTCCTTCGGGGGTGATCAGTTCTCCGCCGAACAGCGCTGCAATTTCCGGCACAGCCGCCCCACCGGCTGCCGTGACCGCACGGGAAATGGCATCAGCATCCACCAACGCCGCGCCGTGGGCAACCAGAATACCGGCAATCGTGCTTTTACCGCTGCCTATGCCACCGGTCAGTCCAATACGCAGGGCTGCACGGGACATGGCATCACAGGCCCACAAATCGCAAAATGGATTGCGGCCCAAAAATCATGGCCGTGAAACCCGCACCGGCCAGGAAAGGCC
>NZ_JBFUCA010000954.1:0-810 GCF_056405475.1 Polaromonas sp. P1_G4 | reverse complement strand
GATCGTATAGATAGGTAAGCGGCAACCACTCCTGCGGAAAATCGGGAACCTCAAAATCATAAAAATAGGCCAAGGCATCAAACGCCATAGTCAACCCCCTGTATTTCTATCAGACATCGAATTCTCGGCACGCCAATTTCCCATTACAAGGAAACCTCCGCATGCCGAGCAATAAACGCAGGCACAGCAGGTTTCGCACAACGCTGCAGTCCCATTAAAACCGAGTGATCAGTTCTTGCAATACGATGCCGGATACGCAAGTCATGCTGTATCTGGTGCAACAGTAATGCCGCCATCTCCGCATCAGCCATAGCCCTGTGCGCGCGGCCGGCTTTAGGCAAGCGGTGGTAGTCAATCAGCACGCCGAGCTTGTGGCTGGGTGCCTGGGGATACAGTCTTCTGGCGACCAGCATGGTGCAGGCAAAGGGCTGGGTTGCCGTCTCCCCTGCGCGGCTTAGTTCAGCCTCCCAGAACCTGCGGTCAAAAGAAGCGTTGTGCGCCACCATGGGCGCGTTGCCGACAAAGCGATTTGCTTCGGCCATGACTTTCTCGGCTACAGGCGCGGCGGCAACCATGGCGTTGCTGATGCCTGTCAGGCTTTCGATAAAGGACGGGATATAGCGCCCCGCGTTCATGAGGCTTTGAAACCTGTCCACCACCTGGCCGTGCTCGACCAGCACGATGGCCACTTCGGTCGCACGGTCACCCATCGCGGGCGACAGGCCTGTGGTTTCAAAGTCGATGACGGCGATGCGGCTCATGGCTCAGGTGTGTGTGGTCGCCAAAAATGAAAACACCATGAAATCAACC
>NZ_JBFUCA010000953.1:0-826 GCF_056405475.1 Polaromonas sp. P1_G4 | reverse complement strand
TAAACACCTGATGTGCTACGGGCTCCTCTGTTGCCTCGCAGTGTTGTATCAGTGTTGAATTGTCGGTCATTCAGAGGAGTGAACATCAATCAATAGTTCACAAAAACCTCGCGTTGTGAGATTAGGGGCTGGTAGGTCGGATGCCGCAAGGCGGCGCGGCATTGTTGGTCCTTCGCGTGCGAAAACGCCTCGCAGCGACACGACAGGATGCAAGCTGCCGCTGTAGCCGGCTGCGTGCTCATGCCGGTCAAGTCTAATCTTTTGGTTAGCCGCACATCATAGAAACCACCGGTGACCACTTTTGATCAGGTGATCAGGGGCTGTGTCAGGCGGCTTACTCAGATAGTGCCGGGCCGGCTCAAGCAAGGCTGAGAGTCTTTTGCTGTGCAGCCTGTTGCGCCAGCGTCTTGTAAAACGGCGTGAAGTCCGGCTCCGTCAGCCGCAGCAGCGCTTCAAAACTGTCGATCACAAAATACTGCTGCTGGAAGCTGTCGATCTTGTAGGTCGACGACATGCAGCGCAGCAGGTCGGCATTGTCCCGCAGCGCGATGCGCCTGGGCTCTGCAGACTCCACGCTCCAGGCCAGTTCGCCGGGGCTGCTGAGAATGCCGGCGCCGTAGGCGCGGACTTCATCGTTGCCTTGTTTGTCGCGCATCAGGCCAAATTCGATGGTGTACCAATACAGGCGCGACAGCATTTCGACCGCGCCGGGAATCGGCTGGGCGCCGTGCTCCAACGCATGCGCTTTCAGCGCGCCCTTGCCATAGGTCTGGATGTGATCGGCGTAGCTCGGGTCGAACAGCAGCGGCACGTGGCCGAACAAATC
>NZ_JBFUCA010000952.1:0-828 GCF_056405475.1 Polaromonas sp. P1_G4 | reverse complement strand
ACACCGTGTTTGACACCCTGTGCAGCATGAGCGAAGGCACGGGCGAGTATGGCGTATTCAACTACCTGCTCTCCAACGGGCAAGCCCTGTTCGCGCAMTGCTCCACGCGGCTGTATTACCTGGTGCGGGAATGGCCGTTTTCACACGCCAAGCTCGTTGACGCCGACCTGAGCATCGACTTTGCCCAAACCAATGTCCAGGAAGACCGGTTGTGTGTCGTCGCTACCCARCCGCTGACGCTCAATGAAAACTGGCAACAGCTGCAGCCCGGGCAATTGCTGTGGATTGAAGGGGGCCGCATCGTGCGGCAGGCGCAGCTGAAGGTCAGCGAGGACGTACGGCGTAAAAACGAAGCCAACCTGGCCTGCGTATAAAAATCAGGCCTCAGACCAATAGTGACGGGCGTAAGCAGCTATTCTTTTGATAGCAGTCCAGCCCTGACGGAGCGTCTGTAACAGCGCCTGTTCTTATTGCATGAACCCCATGGCCCGCCCTTCGCGTACCTCGGGCTTGATGCGGTGCTCGGCCTCCAGCTGGGCCAAAAATTCCTCGCTGGAAAACTCTGCCGCGAGAATATCCACCTGCCGCTTCACGGCCGCGAAATCACCCGGGCACAGCTGCACCAGTTTGCCGAGCCTCTCCCGCAGCGGGGCCGCAAGCCGGTCGGCATCGCCTCCAAGTGCTTCGGTGACAAACATCTGCTCACGCTGCGCGTGAGTCAGCGGCATGAACCTGATCTTGAAGGTGAAACGCCGCAGCGCCGCCTGGTCCAGGCTTTCGAGCAGGTTGGTGGTGCAGATGAAGATGCCGGCATGGCGCTCCATGCCC
>NZ_JBFUCA010000951.1:0-832 GCF_056405475.1 Polaromonas sp. P1_G4 | reverse complement strand
GATGAGCACCGACAGCGAGCAGGGCGCCACCATGACCTTCACCGGCCTGCCGCCGGGCGCCTGGTTCGGCGAAGGCACGGTGCTCAAGCGCGAGCCCTACCGCTACAACATCCAGGCCCTGCGCAAGACGGTGGTGGCGGGGCTGCCGGTCGACGACTTCCACTGGTTGCTGGACCATTCCATCGGCTTTAACCGCTTTGTGATGAACCAGCTCAACGAGCGCCTGGGCCAGTTCATCGTCGCGCGCGAAATCGACCGCATGAACAACCCCGACATCCGTGTGGCACGCAGCTTGGCCGCGCTGTTCAACCCGGTGTTGTACCCGGGTGTGGGCGAAATCCTGCGCATCACGCAGCAGGAAATGGCCTACCTCGTGGGCCTGTCGCGCCAGCGCGTGAACGAGGCGCTGAGCACGCTGCAGGCCCGGGGCTTTATCCGCATCGAATACGGCGGCCTGCGCGTGCTCGACCTGGGCGCCCTGCGGTCCAGTGTTTTCTCAAGCAAATAAAGGCTGCAGGCCAATAGGGACGAGCGCAAGCAGCTACTGAATTAATAGCAAGTGTGTTGGGCGGGTTGAACTGCCCGGGGAGCCGTTTTGGGCGTTTGGGGTGCGGTTTGGGGCGCTTTTCAGGTGCCAAAAGTGCCTGCAGACCAATCAGGACGAGCGCAAGCAGCTATGAAATCAGGAGCGCTTGGTGTGACGAGTACAGCCGCCGTCCTCAGGAAAGAAACAAAATAAAGATGGAAACCGCTTCGACCACCCAATTGGCGCGGTTTGCAGCCTGGGCGTTTTCCTTGAGGATTGGCCAAAGCACTTCGCGTTGCCATGCCC
>NZ_JBFUCA010000950.1:0-833 GCF_056405475.1 Polaromonas sp. P1_G4 | reverse complement strand
TTGTTTAGTAAAAATGCCTGTGGAATAGAAAGGCTCGGAAGCAGCTTAGAGTACTCATCGGTATTGCAATAAAGTCGTCCTAAATTTTTGTCATTTTTCGACATTCTGATTGAGAACGGTCCATTCCTCCCATTCGTTTCCGAGTCGTACACTTTTCTGAAAGTATCTGGGAAATTAAGATATAGAAGGAGCAAGTTCAAAAGATCCTCCCCAACTAGATCGCTGCTGGAAATGTCGATCTTCTCAAGCTCAAGAATCAGAAGTGTGTTGATGACACGTTTGATCTTGCGAATATCCCCGACCAATGGGAGATAGTCCGGATAATCGTTGCTCGAAAAAATGTTCTTGAGTGCCGAAATTGCATTCTTAACTTGATCGATCTTCTGAGGGCTCATCGCGACGTTTTTCGCCAGCGCCGTATCAAAGTCTCGAGTAACGTAGTTAAGCATCGCTTGCGAATCAATGAATAGGCTGAACTTGACGTTCACGTACTTTTCCAAAAACTCGCGGATTTTTTCGGCGTCGCCCTTGTCACTGCGAAGGCCAGCCAAATTCAGTGTGTCGTAGCAAAGAACGAAATTTACGTAGGGTAGATCGAAGGTCGTTCGAATGGCAAATAGCACCTCCTTGACCGATCCAAGGTCCAGACGATCTAGGTCATCTACGATGACAATGATTCGAGTTCTCGCTGAAGCTAAAAGCTGACGCAAGTCCGCCAGAGTGTCCTCGATAGTCTCATCACTAGGCTTTAGGGAAACCTTCAGTCCCAGAATATTGATCTCGTCCTGCCCGACCAAGCGCGCGTACCGATTCAGGATGGGGTCAATTTCAGG
>NZ_JBFUCA010000949.1:0-833 GCF_056405475.1 Polaromonas sp. P1_G4 | reverse complement strand
CTGCATCAACAATGTGTCAGTTACCACTGACTTACCGTATGACAGGGTTCGTTCCGGAACACCCATCAACCCGACAAGGAGAAGACCATGAAGGAGACAGTAAGCAAAGGCCTGAGGCACTGCGCGGCAGCAGCGGCGGCGCTGGCATGACGTGGCTCGCAGCGGCGCGCGGGGGGCGTGGTGCCGTCGATCAGGCGCTGCTGGCTGCGATCGAATCCGCCGAACGCAACGCCCCGCCCGGCAAACGGCCCATCGTCGAGACGCATATTCACTTCTGGCAGGTGACCCGGTCCGGCGGTGTGCCATGGCCCACAGCGGCGGAGGGGCCGATCTTCCGCGACGTGCTGCCGCCGGAGTACAGCGCATTCGCCAGGTCCCAGGGCGTGGTGGCGGCCGGGATCGTGGAAGCGAGCGGCATTGTTCAGGACAACCAGTGGGTCCTCGACCTCATCAAGAACGATCCGTTTTACGCGTTCTTCGTCGGGAACATCGAGGTAGGCGCGCCGAACTTTTCCACCGATCTCGCGCGGTTCGCAACGGACCCGCGCTTCGTGGGAATCCGCGGCTATCTCACCGGCCCGGCTGAGGGCATCACGCTCAGCGCGGCACAGCTCACCAGCCTGCGCGACCTGGCAGCGCGCGGTATGACGCTCGACATCATCAGCCGGGGGACCAGGAATCCGAAGAGCCAGGTGCAGGCGCTTTGTACCGCGGTGCCCAATCTGCGCATCATCATCGACCATTTGGGTGGCGCAACCGGGCCGGCGGTGGACCCCACCTGGGCGTCCGACGTTCGCCGCCTCGCCAGCGACTGCCCGAATCTGTACATGAAG
>NZ_JBFUCA010000948.1:0-836 GCF_056405475.1 Polaromonas sp. P1_G4 | reverse complement strand
CCATAAAGCGCCGTAACCCGCTTCCCGCAGCTCGGCCTGGGGAAACACACCGTCCAGCGCTTTTAATTYCTGCAGGCACACCACGTCCGGCGATTCTTTGGCCAGCCAGTCCAGCAACTGCGGCAACCGCGTCTTGATGCCGTTGACGTTAAAGGTCGCGAGTTTCATCAGGCCCCGATCAAACGCCGGCCAACCCCAATCAAACCCCGGGCGAAGGCTTCCCCCGGCCCGGCCCGCGCCGGAAAGCCTCGGCGCCGCCGCTGCCGCCACCGTCGGGAAAGCTGTGCTGCTTGAGCTTGCCGGCCTTTCCGGGCTTCACCGGGTTTTCAATCAAGGTACTGGCATCGTTGCCATCTGCTTCATCGTCCGGCTCGCTGTGCGGAGGATGCGGCACCGTCGCGCCTTCGCCGGTCTTGGCGCGTGTCGGGCTGGTGTTGCTTTTTGCCATGGGTGCTCCAGAAATCGAAGCTTCAAAGTACCAGCACCGGCTAAGGGCGGGTGTCAGACAACACCGCAAGGTCGTACTCCGGTATACCCACATCGGCAGGCATCCGGCATCCAAGGCCCCTGCTTCAAGAAAAACAGCCGGTAAGCCAATCAGGATGGGCGCAAGCAGCTATTAAATCAATAGCACATCACGGCAGGCGGCGTAGGGGTGCCGCCGCTCAGGGTTAGCCCCAAGACGGGGTAGAGCCTGTCCCCTAGAGTACCCGGCAGGCTTTGTAGCGCCCCTTGTTACGACTACCATGCAGGCAGTTTTGACAGGAGACCTGCCTTGGCCGCGACCCCCACTTCGGCGACGACGCCCCCTTCCCTTGCGTCTTCTTCTTTTTCCC
>NZ_JBFUCA010000947.1:0-839 GCF_056405475.1 Polaromonas sp. P1_G4 | reverse complement strand
CTTCAATGTAGAAGCCGTGCACCTTGTTGAACTGCACACGCAGGTTGGCGATGCCGGTGCGGGCTTTTTCGCGGCCTTCCAGGTCCAGCAGGAAATCGTCGCAGTTGGTCTGGATGGCGCGCAATTCGTCCAGGTCTGCATCGCAGCCGTGGTTGATGACGCCGCCGTCGCGTATCAGTGCGGCGGGCTCGTCCAGCACATAGCGGCCCAGCAGTTCGCGGCAGCCTTCCGGTGGTTGCAGGTCTTCAAAGATTTTGGTTAAAAGTGCCGGCAGCCCAATATTGGCGGGCGCAACCAGCTCTGTTTTTTGTAGCGTGTCTTTCAGGGCCACGAGCTCGCGCGGCCGCACCTGGCGCAGCGCGATGCGGGCGGTGATGCGTTCCACATCGCTGCAGCCCTTGAGCCTGGCGCGCAGGGTTTGCTGGGAGCCGCTGCGCAGGTGGGTAATGGCATCCAGCCTGTCGGCGGCCTGTGCCCGGTCACGGCGCGGGGTGAGCAGCCAGCTTTTCAGTGCACGGCTGCCCATGCCGGTGGTGCAGGTGTCCAGCAGCGAAAACAGCGTGGGCGATTCTTCGCCGCGCAGGGTCTGCGTGAGCTCCAGGTTGCGGCGCGTGGTTTGCGGCAGCTCGATCAGCTCGCCCGAACGCACCACCTGCAGGCCCTGCACATGCGACAGCGCCCGGCCCTGGGTGTGTTCAGCGTAGCCCAGCAGTGCCGAGGCGGCGGCGTGCGCCTCATTCAGTGCTTCAGCATTCCAGGATGCGAGCGAGGCGACCTTGAGCTGGTCCAGCAGGCGGCGCGCGCCCAGGGCGGAATCAAACTGCCATGCGGGGCGGGCG
>NZ_JBFUCA010000946.1:0-848 GCF_056405475.1 Polaromonas sp. P1_G4 | reverse complement strand
ATGTCCTGCGTGGCAAAGAGGCGGCCATGTTCGCGCAGCTTGTCGATGACCAGCGGCGCGGCCTTCCAGATATTGAGCCCGGCGAACATTGGCAGCTCATCGACATAGCGGCCGTTGCCCTGCACGGGATTGAGGATGTCGTCGTAGGCGATACCGTTGGCCACGCAAGAGTTAAAGTCTTCCACCCCATAGGCGGGCGAGGAGTGCACGATACCGGTGCCGTCATCGGCGGTGGCGTAGTCGGCCAGAAAGACCGGGCTGAAGCGCCGGTAGCCTGCGTCAACGTCATAAAAGGGATGCTGGAATTTCAGCAACGCCAGGTTTTTGCCTGCCGTTGTGGCCAGCACCTTGCCGGTGAGCTGGTAGCGCTCCAGGCATTTCTCGACCAGCACGGAGGCCAGCAGCAGGATGCCGCGATCGGTGTCGACCAGCGCGTATTCGAGTTCCGGGTTCAGGTTGAGCGCCTGGTTGGCCGGGATGGTCCAGGCGGTGGTCGTCCAGATCACCGCGAAGGCGTCTTTGGCCAGGCTCTTGAGGCCGAATGCGGCTGCGAGCTTCTCCGGCTCAGCGCATTTGAAGCCAACGTCCAGCGTCTGCGATTTCTTGTCGGCGTACTCGATTTCAAACTCGGCCAGCGAGGAGCCGCAGTCAAAACACCAGTACACGGGCTTGAGGCCCCGGTAGACAAAGCCGCGTTCCATGATGCGTTTGAGCGCGCGGATTTCATTGGCCTCGTTGGCAAAATCCATCGTGCGGTAGGGGTTGTCCCACTCCCCGAGCACACCCAGGCGCTTGAAGTCGGCCATCTGGCCGGCGATCTGTTCGGTGGCAAAAGCGCGGCTCTTGGC
>NZ_JBFUCA010000945.1:0-849 GCF_056405475.1 Polaromonas sp. P1_G4 | reverse complement strand
CTGCGAAAGCGATGACACCATCAGCAGGGAAGCTTCGCAGTCGGCCAGGATGTAGGCAATGCTGCCGGCATTGTCAATGGCGTGCAGCGGCACAGGCACCAGCGCCAACGACAGGGCTGCCTGGTCAATGCTCACCGCATTAAGGCCGTTAGGCAAGAGGATCGCGACACTTGCATGGGCCGGCAGTTGCGTGGCCGCCAGCGCGCGTCGCCACCGCGCGACCCGCTCGCTGGCCTCAGCCCAGCAGGTGCTGCACCATTGCCCGGTGACGGCATCAAATTCACGGTAAGCCTCAGCCTCGGGGCTGTGTGCCACGCGAAAGGCCAGTAATTCCGGCAGCGTGTGCACTGCGGCAAGGTCCAGGGGGGTGATGTTCATTCAGGTTTCCTGCCAGCCGGAAAGGCGGCACTGTCATTTTTTATCACGTGCGCAGTTGCGCGTGGCGGCGTTGCATCAAGCCCGTTCAACAACAGGCCTTTTGGGCGAATGCGTATCAGCGCACCTTCAGGCGCCGGCGTTGCCTGCTTTGCGCCTGGCCTTCCAGGCGCCGAAAATAACAATCAGGCCGGGAATAAAAATCATGGCCCAGATGATTTTGTCGAGATGGGTTTTGACAAACGGAATGTTGCCGAAAAAATACCCTACCGTGATGATTCCACCGACCCACAGCGCGCCGCCCACAAGGTTGTACAACGTGAACTTGCTGCGTGTCATGTCCGATACGCCCGCGACAAAAGGGGCAAAGGTGCGAAGAAAGGGCATGAAACGCGCCGCGATGATGGTGATGCCGCCATACTGCTCGTAAAACGCGTGGGCCTGGTCAAAAGCCTTTTTGTTGAACCAGCGCGA
>NZ_JBFUCA010000944.1:0-851 GCF_056405475.1 Polaromonas sp. P1_G4 | reverse complement strand
GGCTTTGCCGGCCGCGAGGCGCTCGTCCCCCGCAGGGGGAGAGGGGGCTACACGCAGTGAGCCCCAACAGGGGGACT
Source organism: Polaromonas sp. P1_G4 (assembly GCF_056405475.1). NCBI lineage: Bacteria > Pseudomonadati > Pseudomonadota > Betaproteobacteria > Burkholderiales > Comamonadaceae > Polaromonas > Polaromonas sp. P1_G4. Next base: position 774 of record NZ_JBFUCA010000944.1, on the reverse strand, counting down.
TCCTTCTTGACTGCGGTCAATTGCCATCGCCGTCCGGGGTGCCTACAATGGCACCAGCTTGTCGGGGTGCCAAGGATGTTTCCGTGAGGAGGCTTTCGAGGCTGAGATCGCAGTATGCGAGACCCGCTGAACCTGATCGGGATTATCCCCGCGTAGGGAACAACGCAATTGGCTCCGGAACTCCGCAGCGGCACACCAGGTGCCACCGATGGACCCCCGGCTCCCCAGCAGGCACCCCACCTTCTGGAGAACCACATGGCCAAAACCCGACTCACCGTTGACACCCAAGACCTCACCAGTCGCATCACGCGCGCGCCATTTCCGGGCTCCGCCAAGATTTACATCGAAGGCTCGCGCCCCGACATTCGCGTTCCGTTCCGTGAAGTCACGCTGACCGACACGCTGGTGCACGAAGGCGCCGGGGAGCCGCGCCGCGAAGCCAACCCGCCGCTGCGTTTGTATGACGCCTCGGGTGTCTACACCGACCCGGCTTCGCCGATCGACATCACGCGTGGCCTGCCGCCTTTGCGCGGCGCCTGGATCAACGAGCGCCAGGACACTGAAGCCCTGCCCGGCATCAGCAGCGCCTACGGCCGTGAGCGCCTGAACGACCCGGCCCTGGCCGCGCTGCGCATGGCGCATGCGCCCGTGCCGCGCCGCGCCAAGGCCGGCGCCAATGTGTCGCAAATGCATTACGCGCGCAAAGGCATCATCACCCCCGAGATGGAATACATCGCGGTGCGCGAAAACCTGGTGCGCGCGCAACTGGCCGAG
>NZ_JBFUCA010000943.1:0-854 GCF_056405475.1 Polaromonas sp. P1_G4 | reverse complement strand
AACAACATCAGCCTGAGTTTTGGCGGGGTCAAGGCCCTCTCGGATATTTCCTTCAATGTGAAAGAGCACGAGATTCGCGCCATCATCGGCCCCAATGGTGCGGGCAAGAGCTCCATGCTCAACTGCATCAACGGCGTTTATGCGCCGCAGCAGGGCTCCATCACTTTCCGCGGCCAGACCTTCAAGCACATGAACAGCCATCAGGTGGCGGTCATGGGCGTGGCGCGCACTTTCCAGAATCTGGCGCTCTTCAAGGGCATGAGCGTGCTCGACAACATCATGTCGGGCCGCAACCTAAAGATCAAAAGCAACCTGCTGCTGCAGGCGCTGCGCATAGGTCCCGCCGAAAAAGAAGAAATCATGCACCGCGAGGCAGTGGAAAAAATCATCGACTTCCTGGAAATCCAGGCCTATCRCAAGACGCCCGTCGGGCAACTGCCCTACGGCTTGCAAAAACGCGTTGACCTGGGCCGTGCGCTGGCGATGGAGCCGCAAGTCCTGCTGCTCGACGAACCCATGGCCGGCATGAACGTCGAGGAAAAACAGGACATGTGCCGCTTCGTACTCGACGTGAACGACGAGTTCGGCACCACCGTCGTGCTGATCGAGCACGACATGGGCGTGGTGATGGACATCTCCGACCGCGTAGTGGTGCTCGACTACGGCAAAAAAATCGGCGACGGCACCCCCGACGAAGTACGCAACAACGAAGACGTGATCAAGGCTTACCTCGGAACGAGCCACTAACCATGAACAAAAAATCCCAACTGAACAAATCCAGCGACCGCYGCGGAACCGGCTTCGCCGGGCCGCTAGCGGTGTCCCCCTCAGGGGGAGAGGCGGCTACACGAAGT
>NZ_JBFUCA010000942.1:0-857 GCF_056405475.1 Polaromonas sp. P1_G4 | reverse complement strand
CCCCGCAGCCAGGTCGCCCACCACATCCAGCCGCGACTTGTAAGTGATGCCGCGGCCGGCCAGGGCCCACCGGCGAACCGCGTCGCCATCGTTGGCAACATTGCCGCCAGTGGCACGCACCGTGAGCTCTTCGCCATTTCTCCAGAACTTCCAACGGTCATACACGTCTTCACCCAGCATGAAGCACAGGCAAATATGCTTTGCCAGTGCCTGCGGCGTATCAGGCGTACCGTGCAACGCGAGGTAGGCAGGTGACGCACACAGCACGCGCCGATTCGTCAAATCCACCGGCAACGCCAGCATGCTGGAATCGGGCGGCTCGCCTTGCCGAAAAGCCGCGTCCACCAGGTCGCTGTAGACATTGGTCACGCGATCCGACAGGTGCAGCCGGTATTGAATGCCGGGATGCAACAGCTGAAACGCTTCCAGCCAGGGCAGCAGCACATTGCGGCCGAAGTCTGATGGCGCGGCCAGCTGCAGCACACCGCGCACCTGCTGCCGGCCGCTGGCGAGCTCCAGCTGGGCATCTCGCAGGGCGGCCAGCGCGGGCCGGCAGTGTGCGAGGAAAACCTCACCTTCGCGCGTCAACCGCAAGCTGCGGGTGGAACGCACAAAAAGCGGCGCCTGCAATTCTGCCTCCAGCCGTTTGAGTGCCGCGCTGGCGGCCGCCGGCGTCAGGTCCAGGCTGCGGGCCGTGGCCGACAGGCTGCCTGTGTCGACAGTGCGAATAAAGATTTCCAGGTCTTGCAGGGCTTTCATTTACAAATTTTATTTGCAAATAGCTTCAACTGAAAGCTTGTTTATCTTCATTTTCAAATTCAATACAGTTCAAGAATCAGTTTTGAGCACTGCTTTAC
>NZ_JBFUCA010000941.1:0-862 GCF_056405475.1 Polaromonas sp. P1_G4 | reverse complement strand
GTTTTGAGCCCAGTCCCGAGCAATCAGAAATGCTCGCAAGAAATGTTGCGCTAAATGATCTGAACAACTTGGTCATTAATCGCAAGGGACTGTGGGATGTCAGCAGCCAGCGGCTTCGTCTTGAAGGCTTCGACTCGTTCGCCAATTCGGTCGTTGCGGACACTGCCGAAGATAGTTTTGAAACGGTACGAATTGACGACTATTGCGCCGCAATGCAACGCCGACTCGGCGTCATCATGCTCGATATTGAGGGCGCGGAGTTTCGTGCGCTGCTAGGAGCTGAAAAAACACTCCTGAATAACCACCCAAGCATCGTTTTTGAAGTTCACCGGGACTATGTGGACTGGTCAAACGGCTTACTAAATGCACCAGTTTGTAAATTGTTGAGCGCAGCGGGCTATCAGCTTTTTGCGGTGCGCGATTTCCACAATAACCACGAAGTCGGGGAGCTTTGTATCGAACTCATTCCGGYCGAGGCCGTTTACCTCGAGGGCCCACCGCATGGCTTCAACATGCTGGCCGTAGCAAATACGCAACTCATATCTGGCCCCCTTTTCAAGCAGGTAAAGAACGTGAGCCCCAAGTTACTCCGTCATAAATCACCTGAACTACATCATCCCTTGGATGGGTTTCCTGGCGAATGAAATTCACAGTGTTTGGTGGCGCCGGGTTTGTCGGCCGTCACTTGGTCACTCATCTGCGTGAGCGCGGTTACGAAGTAACCGCGCCGGTGCGCGGCGCGCTAGTCCATAGCGAGGAGAACCTCGGCCACGTGATTTATGCGATCGGCCTGACAGCCAACTTTCGCAGTCGACCACATGACACCGTCGAAGCGCATGTTGGTTTACTCTCAACATTGCTC
>NZ_JBFUCA010000940.1:0-862 GCF_056405475.1 Polaromonas sp. P1_G4 | reverse complement strand
GCCGCAGCCGCCATGCTGCCGGTCCGGTGCACGGCGCCAATCAGGCTGAGGCTCTCCGGGGTCAGGGCGTCGCGAATCCGGTTATTGGTCATTGGGGGAAATATCATTCAAATAATTTGAATGATGCCATCAAAACGCAGCAATGAAAAGTGGGCTGCCCGCGCCTACATTGGAGTCATTGCAACGCAGTTCAACGCACCTTGAAAGGAGCACCTCATGATGACTTTAAGAACATCCGGCGAACGCGGTTACGCCGATCACGGCTGGCTCAAATCTTTTCATTCCTTTTCGTTTGCCGGCTATTACGACCCGGCCCACATGGGTTTTGGCAACCTGCGGGTCATCAATGAAGACCGCATTGCCGCCGGCCGCGGCTTCGGCACCCACGGCCACAAGGACATGGAAATCATCAGCTATGTGCTGAGCGGTGAGTTGGCGCACAAGGACAGCATCGGCAACATCAAGGGCATCCCGCCCGGTGATGTGCAGCGCATGAGCGCGGGCACCGGTGTGCAGCACAGCGAGTTCAACCACGCAGACGGCCAGACCACGCATTTCCTGCAGATCTGGATCGAGCCCAATGTGACCGGCATTCCTCCCAGCTACGAACAAAAAACATTTGCCGATGCTGAAAAGCGCGGYACGTTGCGGCTGGTGGCTTCGCCCGACGGCAGCCAGGGCTCGGTGCTGATCCATGCCAATGCCAGGCTCTATGCAGGCCTCTTCAACGGCGCGGAAACCGCCACGTTGCCGCTCGACGCGAAGCGCAAGACCTATGTGTTCCTGATTCGCGGACAGCTTGAAGTCAACGGCCAGGTGCTGAAGGCCGGCGATGCCGCTGCGCTGCAGGCAGAAGGCACAC
>NZ_JBFUCA010000939.1:0-863 GCF_056405475.1 Polaromonas sp. P1_G4 | reverse complement strand
GCTCATTGTCCGCGCACCGGCCCCTGCCGCGGCACCAGCATCAACTGACGGCACACCTGTAACAGGCGTGCCCGGCGTGCTTTATGGCAATGGCGGAGCCGCCGCGGCACCCAAGGATTGGGCAGCGGAAAACGCTGCGGCGAATGCGCGGGCAGCTGCTGCTGACCGATCCAGCGGCGGATCGCGCCAGGCCATGCCCTCGGCACTGGGTGGCCTGCGCAAAGGCGGTGCCCAAACCCAGGCGCAGGCTTCCGACAAACAGATCATTGCCAATTGCGAAGCCAACCACGGCGCCCGCTGCAGCAGTGCCGGCGAAATAGCCCAACGAAGAATGGAGCAGCGCGAACTCACCCCAGCGGAAAAGCAGCAGCAGCAAAGTGCGGTGGCGGCGCGCCGGCAACGCGAACGGGAAGAAGCCTTCGAGCGGTCTATGCGCCGATAAAGGTGATAAAGCGGGCAAGCGCCGGGTTGGCGCTTGCCCGCGGCCAGACCAGACTGGTCTCACAGCCAGGCACCACGGCCGAAGCACCCCGTGCACCACTACGCATGGAAGGCCTGCCACCAGGCAGGCTGCGATACACCACGCCAGGGCGCTGAAACTGCCGCACGCTCTCGGGAACCCAGGCCACGCCGAGCCCGGCGGATACCAGGTTCACGATAGTCTGCATCTGGATGGCTTCCTGGGCAACCTGCGGCAATTGCCCTGCGGCGTGATACATCGCAAAAATCGCGTCGTAGAGTGACGGAACGATTCGCCGCGGAAAGATCACTAGAGGCTCGCCCAGCAGATCAGGGAGCGCAATCGTAGTCTTGCTTGCCAGCGAGTGCTGCCCGGGTAGCGCCACCACCAACGGGTCCTTGCT
>NZ_JBFUCA010000938.1:0-865 GCF_056405475.1 Polaromonas sp. P1_G4 | reverse complement strand
CAGGTGCTGCTCGAACTGCGCATCTGTGAGCGGCGGGTCCTCGCTCTTTTCATGCGGCACCCACAGGTTCAAGGCGAAAGGCCGTTTTGTTTTCAGGCGTATGGCCTGGGCCGTCTCTTCAATTTGCGCGCCTGTCAGGTGATGCACCCCAAACGAGCCCAGCCCACCGCTTTCACAGACCGCCGCGGTCAGCGCCACCGAGGAAAGGCCCCCTCCGAAGGGTCCCTGCACAATCGGCGCCGTCAAGCCCAGCCTTTGGGTCAGGGCCGTGGTTTTCCAGCGGCTCATGCCAGCAGCCCTTCGGCCTTCAGGGCCTCGCGCACGGCGGGCCGGCCGGCGACACGTGCCAGGAAGTCCTGCAGATGCTTCAGGTCCGCCAGGTCCAGCGACACGTACTTGGCCCAGCCTGTGACGGCAAACAAGTAGGCATCGGCCACAGTGAAGGACTGGCCGAGCAAATAGTCTTTGGACTGCAGCTGGGTGTTGACCCATTCGTATTTTTTGCGCAGAACGCTGGCCAGGGTTTTTTTGGCGCTGCCGTCCAGCTCCGGGTTGAACAGCGGCGTGAAGGTCTTGTGGAGCTCCGAGGTGATGTAGTTCTGCCACTCCATCACGCGGTAGCGGTCCATGCTGCCGGCGGCTGGGAGCAGGTCGGCGCGGCCTGCCTTGTCGGCAAGGTATTGGGCAATGATGGGGCCTTCTGTCAGGCGCTCGCCGCTCTCGAGCTCCAGCAGCGGCACGGCACCCTTCGGGTTGATGGCGTAGTAGTCGGCTCCGTCTGCGGTGGTGTGGGTGCCTGTGTCAACTTTTTCAAGCTTGAAGGCCTGCTGCGTTTCTTTCAGAACGATGTGGGGTGCCAGTGAGC
>NZ_JBFUCA010000937.1:0-866 GCF_056405475.1 Polaromonas sp. P1_G4 | reverse complement strand
TTACTGGCCATACAACTGAGGTGAAAATTTAGTAGGCTCTGGCAACGGCTCTACTTTCGGCTTGGTTGCGTTCCGTTGCTGGGTCATCCATTCCTGCAACTCCTCCTGTTCAGAGGAACCACAGCCGGACAGGCCCAATAAAATCCCTGCCAAACCGCAAAAAATTACCGCATATTTTCCTGCACTCATTTTTTGGCTCCAGGAGCGCTCTTGCGCTGCAAGGCTACTTCATCATTGTCCAGATAGCGGAACGTTTTGGCTGTGGTATCCATAACCAAGGTACTATCTTTGCCTGGCGTTATGCTCAGATTATTCAGAGTGACAATGCGGGAAAGATTGGCAATATCAGCTGCAAAAGCACCGATATCGTGATATCTGCCAGTGACTCGAACAGCGATCGGCAATTCCGCGTAATACTCCCTCACGCTCACCTGACCTGGACGAAACAATTCGAACTGCAGACTACGCCCCAAACCCGCCTGATTAATATCAGAAAGCAGTGCGTCCATTTCGGCCTTGCTCGGTAGTTGCTTTTCAAGCTGGGTTACATATTGTTGAACCTGTTCGCGCTGCTTCTTCAGCGCATCCAGATTGACAGCCTGTGCAAGCTTCTTTGTGTAATCTTCCTTGAGCTTGACTTCCTTGGCTTTCTCCGCCGTCAACTCTTCATCGGACGCGCTGAGCCATACAAACCAGAGAGCCACGACAACAAAAATCGTGACGGCCAAACAAAGGAGGTAACGTGGAAGTGCTGGCCATGAAGGTGGATCATTGGGATCCAGTCCCGTAAACTGGGACTTCAGACTGCTTTGAATTGCTGCAAAGTCGATGGAATTTTTAGAGATTTTTGCCATGGTCAAACTCGT
>NZ_JBFUCA010000936.1:0-870 GCF_056405475.1 Polaromonas sp. P1_G4 | reverse complement strand
GGCCTGGTCATTCCTTCCGCCGGCGCAGGCATCGCGCAAGGCCTGGATGCGCTGGCCAAACCGCTGGCCGGCGTGCCTTTCCTGGGCGAGCTCTGGGGCATGATGATCAAGGGTATCGACGCCAAGTTCTGGGGCGTGGTCGTGATGGGTGGTGCGGTCATCATCCTGTTCTTCCTGCCATGGCTGGACCACAGCCCGGTCAAGTCCATCCGCTACCGCCCTGACTGGCACAAATACCTCTACGGCATTTTTGTCGTGAATTTCCTGGTACTCGGTTACCTGGGTGTTCAACCGCCATCGGCCATCGGTGAGCGCGTGTCCCAGCTCGGCACCCTGTTCTATTTTGGTTTCTTCCTTTTGATGCCGTGGTGGAGCCGCCTGGGTACGCCTAAAACGCCGCCTGACCGTATTATTTTCCACGGTCACTAAGCAGGAGATAACAACAATGAAAAAACTGATTTTTTCCCTGATCGCGGCCCTCGGCCTGGTTGCCGGTGCACACGCTTCCGAAGGCGGTATTGCCTGGGACAAGGCACCGAACAACACGAATGACCTGGGCTCGCTGCAAAACGGTGCCAAGCTGTTCGTCAATTACTGCCTGAACTGCCACTCCGCTGCTTTCATGCGCTTCAACCGCCTGAAAGACATCGGCCTGACCGAGCAACAAATCAAGGACAACCTGCTGTTCACGACCGAAAAGGTCGGCGACACCATGAAGGCTGCGATTGATCCCAAGCAGGCGAAGGACTGGTTCGGCGGCAATCCGCCCGACCTGACCGTGATTGCACGTTCGCGATCGGGTGCCGGCGGCACGGGTGCCGACTATCTTTACACTTACCTGCGCAGCTACTACCCCGACAACACCAAAGC
>NZ_JBFUCA010000935.1:0-886 GCF_056405475.1 Polaromonas sp. P1_G4 | reverse complement strand
GAGCTGCAGGATCGTCAAAAAACGGCGCTGTTGGGGTTTGATGTCGTATTTGCCGAAGCCGACGAAAGCTCGGGTCTAAAGCGGCTCAAGCAGCTTGCACAGGCGGAGCTGAAAGATCAACCGGGTTTCTCGGAAAAACTCAGCCAGCTGCAGACCAGCCTGGATTACGACGCGATTTTCGCGAAAGCGATCGAAAAACGCCCCGTCGTGATGGGGTATTACTTCACCAGCGACAGGGATGGCCGGGTCAATGGCGTTTTGCCGCCACCGGTTATGGGCAGCGATGCGCTTGGTGGCCGTCCTATCAAATTCACCAGCTGGAACGGATACGGGGCCAACATTGAGTTGTTGGCCAAAGCGGCCCCTTTGGGAGGTTTCTTCAACTCCATTACCGAGGGCGACGGTGTGGTGCGCTCTATTCCCTTGCTGGCGGAGTTCAAGGGGCAGTACTACGAGTCATTGGCGCTCGCCATGTTTCGCATGCTTGCGGGTTTGCCCAAGGTCGAGCCTGGTTTTCCGCAGGAAAAATTCCTGACCCGGAACTATCAAGGGCTGGAAAGCATTCTGCTTAAGCAAGGCAACAAAACCCTGGCGATTCCGGTCGATGATCGCGTAGCCACTTTGGTGCCCTTCAGGGGTAATGGTGGTGCGAACGGCGGCTCGTTTCGGTATATCTCCGCAGCGGATGTCCTGGCCAAACGCCTTGCGCCTGGCACGCTCAAGGATAAGATCATCCTGGTCGGCACCACAGCGCCCGGCCTGCTCGATTTGAGAGTGACTCCGGTAGGGGAAACCTATCCGGGGGTGGAAACGCATGCCAATGTCATCTCCGGTTTCCTTGACGGGAAGGTATTCGTCAAGCCGGACTACGCCATCGGATTTGAGG
>NZ_JBFUCA010000934.1:0-891 GCF_056405475.1 Polaromonas sp. P1_G4 | reverse complement strand
CCCTTCTAGGCAGGGAATTTAATAAGTCTTATACGGCAAAAATTTCCCCGACAACACCACATTCACCCGATCACCCTTGGGATCCGGCTGCCGCACGATGTCCATACTGAAGTCAATCGCGCTCATGATGCCGTCGCCGAATTCTTCGTGGATCAGTTCCTTGATCGTGGTGCCATAGACGCTCACGATTTCGTACCAGCGGTAGATGAGGGGGTCTGTGGGTACGGGCGTTGGCAGTGAGCCTTTGTAGGGCACGACTTGCAGCCACTTCTGCTCTTCGGCGGTCAAACCAAAAATCTTGCCGATGACTTTGGCTTGTTTGGCGTCAAAGGTCATCTGGCCCAGGCAGCCGGCGGTAACCCATTCCTTGCTGAGGCCGACCTTCTTCGCGACGGACTCCCAGGTGATGCCTTTGCTGACTTTGACGGTGATGATTTTTTCGGTGATGTCGTTGCGGTTCATAGTTTGCTCCTGTATGTGAGATGGGTGAAGTGAAAAGCGGGAATGGTCAATGCGCCTTGGCGCGGGTGACGAGGAAATCGACGATGTGGTTGCGCAGGTCGTAGTAACCGGGCAGGTGGTGCAGGCCGGCGCGGGTGCGTTCCCGGGGCAATGGGTTGATGACTTCTTCGGCGATGCGGCCGGGTGCGTAGACGCCGTCGTTGTCGGTGCCGTTACTCATCAAGAGGATGCGGTCGGCGAGCAGGATGGCTTCGTCCACGTCGTGGGTGATCATGAAAACCGTTTGCTGTGTCTCGCGCACGATGGCCATGAGTTCGTCCTGGATGGTGCCGCGTGTGAGTGCATCTAGTGCACCAAAGGGCTCGTCGAGCAGCAGCATCTTGGGCTGGATGGCAAAGGCGCGTGCGATGCCTACGCGTTGCTTCATGC
>NZ_JBFUCA010000933.1:0-904 GCF_056405475.1 Polaromonas sp. P1_G4 | reverse complement strand
CCACCGCCACATCAACACCGACAGCGACTCTGAAGTGCTGCTCAACGTGCTGGCGCATGAGCTTGAAAAAACCACACGCGGCCTGCCGCTCAAGCCGGTTGATGTGTTTGCCGCAGTGCGCGGCGTGCACAAGCGTGTGAAGGGCTCTTATGCCGTCGTCGCGCTGATCGCAGGCCACGGCCTGCTGGCGTTTCGCGACCCGTTCGGCATCCGCCCGCTGTGCATTGGCCGCGGCGAGAATGAAAACGGCACCACCGTCATGGTGGCCAGCGAGTCGGTGGCCCTGGAAGGCACCTCGCACCAGTTCGAGCGCGACATCGCGCCCGGCGAAGCCGTGTATGTGGACATGGAAGGTGTGGTGCATGCCGAGCAATGCGCACCCAATGCCAAGCTCAATCCCTGCATCTTTGAATTCGTCTACCTGGCGCGCCCCGACTCGGTTCTGGACGGCATCTCGGTCTACCAGGCCCGCCTGAACCTGGGCGAGACGCTGGCCAAGCGCGTGGTCTCCACCGTGCCACCCAGCGAGATCGATGTGATCATTCCGATCCCCGAATCCAGCCGCCCCAGCGCCACGCAGCTGGCACACCTGCTGGGCATTCCGTATCGCGAAGGTTTCGTCAAGAACCGCTACGTCGGCCGTACCTTCATCATGCCGGGGCAGGGCGTGCGCAAGAAGTCCGTGCGCCAGAAGCTCAATGTGATTGCCAGCGAATTCAAGGGCCGCAACGTGTTGCTGGTGGATGACTCCATCGTGCGCGGCACCACCAGCCGTGAGATCGTGCAGATGGCGCGTGACGCCGGCGCGCGCAAGGTGTATTTGGCCAGCGCGGCGCCGCCGGTACGCTATCCCAACGTATACGGCATCGACATGCCTACGCCAGATGAGCTGGTGGCCCATGGC
>NZ_JBFUCA010000932.1:0-911 GCF_056405475.1 Polaromonas sp. P1_G4 | reverse complement strand
AGCGTACACCGAACCGGGCTCTGCTGTAGCGGCCTGATTCAGGCCGGTTTCAATGGCTCTAAGCTCGTCGACGCTCAAAGCACGAAAACTGGTGATTTCCGCTGCGCTGGCACCTGGGTGCAAATTGAATAGACGCTGCGCTTCCTGATCAAAGCTTTGCTGGAGACGCTCCTCTGTATTCAAGCCGTTTGGGTCAGGCCATTGGGTCTGTCCTTCTGGACCGATGCTACGCGTGTAGGTAGTGCCACCCACCGTATAACGGTCACCCACACGATTTCCCGCTAGATCCCACTGCCCTTGGAATTGCAAAGTGTTGCCGACCCAGTGACTAAATGTGGTCGCAACTTCACCATCGGCAGGGTTGAGGACGCTTTCCATCACCGTGGTTTCACCCCGTTCGGTGTGGCTCACACTGAAATAGCCGAGTTTGCCTTTAGGATCAAAAACCTCGCTAACAATGTCACCTTTTTTGATGCTGCCGTTGGCGCTGTCCGCTTTCGCAATGAAGCCAAGTGTGATTGAACCATCTTCGTGATGTATGACGTCACGATTTAGGACCAGGGCTAACGCATTGGCCGCAACTGGCGAAGATGTCGAGGTGGCTGGTGCTGCAATCGTTGAGGCGTTGATTGAATCCGTGATCCAGACATTGCTTTCTGGGCCAACAGGCAAACCAGTCATCAAGTCATAAACCGTACGGTCTTCCCAATCGCCCCCGGCTTGCTGCGCCAACGGATGCACTCCACTCGTGGGGGAACTGTCTCGCCCCGCCGTGTCGCCGGGCAACGACGACTGTGCGAATCGATCCAAGCGAAACATGATATTGATGTCGGCATTCGCGTTAGTGGAATCGCCGCTAAAGAACTTTAGGACGGCACCCGCCCCCTCTTTCCATCCAGCCGCTATCAGTC
>NZ_JBFUCA010000931.1:0-911 GCF_056405475.1 Polaromonas sp. P1_G4 | reverse complement strand
GGCCTAAGCCCGACCAACCCAGGGGCATACCAACTCAAGCCAGCGAACAAAAGCGACAACGACGTGCCGATCAAGACCAACAGTCCTTCCGGCGTACCCACTAGTGGGCCGCGTATGAAAGCTCGAAGGTTGACGCGTGCCCAGTCCATGAAATTTAACCTTTGAAATAAGCGGCGCCGCAAGGCGTCAGTTTGAAGGAGGGGTTAGGCGACATTGGCGATGATGAATCGTTCCGATGTAAATATCTCAGCTCGCAAAGGGAAAGCGCAGAGCGAAGATGATGTAAAGGCCTACAGCGATCTCGCCCAAGCCGATGAGGATTGCCGGAAGCCCTTCAACGACACGCTTCTCATCGCTATCTCCATTCCATGTGAATTTGGCTTCTCGCCGCAGAACGCTCTTCACGCCCGCTGCGATCGATGCGAGGCCAAACAATACGGTGATGATTTTTAAAAGTAGTGCCATGAGACGCCTAATGTTAGAGATGACCGAACCACGATAGTAGCGGTGGAGCGGCCTTTTGCTGTTGTGAGTCTGTGTTGATTGACGGGTTAAGCATTTCTATCGACCTTCAAACCTGACGGTGCCGACGATGCGTCTGGCGGTGGGCACATGCTTGTCGTTCTCGGTCACGGCTACGCCCGCCAGAATTAGGCACCTTTTTGTGCGCACAGTTATTGTTCCGTACCTTGAACGAAAGCACTCAGCGTGGGCATAGTGGTATTCGTACGTTTAGCGGAAAGCATACGATCGCCAGGAAGGAGGTAATACCAATTGAGAACCGGGGCCTCCGCTGGAAATGGTGGAGCAACAAAATCGAACGACCCGTCGATGGTCGTAGCAGCGTCACCAAGCAGGCGAAGTGAAAATGTCACAACTGAAGCAGAGGAACGGGCCACCGTTCCCTCAAC
>NZ_JBFUCA010000930.1:0-912 GCF_056405475.1 Polaromonas sp. P1_G4 | reverse complement strand
CGGTTCCACCATTTTCCACCAGTACCTGCGTTTGAATATGCTTGGTATCAATCGCGAATCCGTTCGCTGTTTCACGTCCCACGCTATCCTTGTTCACGTCCACTTGAAGGATGATGTTCCCCTCCGGCGTTATTTGCGGAGTGACTTCGAGCTTCAAGTTTGCCTTTCGAAAGGCAATAGCGGTGGCACCACTGGAAGTCGCCTGTTGATAGGGAAGCTCTGTACCCTGTTCAATCAGAGCCTTCACCTGATCAGCAGTCACGACACGTGGACTGGAAACAATTTTCGTCTTGCCATCTGCTTCAGATGCAGAAATCTCAAGATTAAGGAATCGTGTCTTTGCGGCATTGAACAAAGAAATGGCAAACGTACTTGCGTTGAATCCGTTTTGGCCTACACCAGGCAAGCTCACGAATTCACCTGCAGTAGTTCCTGCAACCGTCGCGTTATACGACCCGCCAAAAGCGGTGTTATTACCCTGGGTGAAGGGTCGACCCCCTAACCGCACGCCCAGAGATTTACCGAAGGAATCCGATGCTTCAACGATACGAGCTTCAATCAACACTTGACGGACTGCGACGTCTAATTTCGCTATCAGCGCCTGCACCTGTTCAAGTCGCGATGGTATGTCGGTAACGAACAATTGATTGGTGCGCGCCTCCGATATCACACTACCTCGCGCAGACAGTATCTTTGTAGCGCCAGCGCCGGAGCCCAACAGCCCTGCCGCAATGTCTGCAGCCTTTGCATAGTTAAGCTTGAAATCCTGGGTCCGGAGCGTTTCCAGACTTTGAATCGCATTCTTTGACTCCAGTTCCAGCTTGTCTTTGGCTGCAAGTTCGTCTTTGGGTGCGATCAACAAGACGTTGCCTGTTTTGCGCATGCCCAGTCCCTTGGCCTGAAGAATAATGT
>NZ_JBFUCA010000929.1:0-913 GCF_056405475.1 Polaromonas sp. P1_G4 | reverse complement strand
ATTTGTATAAATTGATACTACCAACCGCCGGTACTGCGTTCCACAATCACTCAACGCCCCTCGCTTGGAGGGGCCCCCAAAGGAGCTGATATGAAAAAAATCATGGTGGTAGGCGCAGGCAAAATCGGCTCAACCATTGCCGCCCTGCTGGGCGCCAGCCAGGACTATGCGGTCACGGTGGTGGATGCATCACAGGCCGCACTGGCAGGCATGAAGGCCAGCGCCGGGGTTCAATTAAAAGTGCTGGACGTCACCGACCCTGTCGCCCTGCGCGCGGAGCTTGAAGGGCAGTTTGCGGTGCTCAGTGCGGCGCCGTTTCATCTCACCACGTCCATTGCCGAAGCTGCCGTGGCAGCCGGTGTGCACTACCTGGATCTGACCGAAGACGTGGCCAGCACGCGGCGCGTACGTGAACTGGCCGCCACCGCGCGCTCGGCGCTGATCCCGCAGTGCGGCCTGGCGCCGGGCTTTGTGTCCATCGTGGCGGCCGACCTGTGCCGGCGGTTTGACAGCCTGCACAGCGTGCGCATGCGCGTGGGCGCCCTGCCCCAGTACCCGTCGAACGCGCTGAACTACAACCTGACCTGGAGCACCGACGGCGTCATCAACGAGTACTGCGAGCCCTGCGAAGCCATTGTGGAAGGCGTGCTGCGCGAGGTGCCGCCGCTGGCCGAGCACGAGGAGTTTTCGCTCGACGGCGTGACCTACGAGGCCTTCAATACTTCAGGCGGCTTGGGCACCTTGTGCGAGACGCTTCAAAGCAAGGTCACCAACCTCAACTACAAGACCATCCGCTACCCCGGCCACGCGGCCATCATGAAGGCCCTGCTCAACGACCTGCGCCTGCGCGACCGCCGCGGTGTGCTCAAGGACATCCTGGAAAACGCCCTGCCCACGACGATGCAGGACGTGG
>NZ_JBFUCA010000928.1:0-915 GCF_056405475.1 Polaromonas sp. P1_G4 | reverse complement strand
GGCAAAACCTCTCTCATCAGCATACTCGCCGGCCTTTCGCGCGCCAGCAGCGGCCAGGTCCTGGTGCATGGCAGCGACGTGCTCACCGACTATGCCAATGCAAGGCGAAAGCTCGGCGTCGTACCCCAGGAACTGGTGTTCGACCCCTTTTTCTCCGTGCGCGAGGCGCTGCGCATCCAGTCCGGCTATTTCGGCATCAAACGCAACGACGACTGGATCGACGAGCTGCTCGTCAGCCTGGGGCTGGCCGACAAAGCCAATGCCAACATGCGCCAGCTCTCCGGCGGCATGAAGCGCCGCGTGCTGGTGGCGCAGGCGCTGGTGCACAAGCCGCAGGTCATCGTGCTGGACGAGCCCACTGCTGGCGTTGATGTCGAACTGCGCCAGACGCTGTGGCAGTTCATCGCCAAACTCAACAAGCAGGGCAGCACGGTGCTGCTCACCACGCACTACCTCGAAGAAGCTGAGGCCCTGTGCAGCCGCATCGCCATGCTCAAGCAGGGGCGGGTGGTGGCGTTGGCCCAGACTTCCGAGCTGCTCAAGGCGGCGTCCTCCAATGTGCTGCGCTTCAAGATCGACAGCGAATTGCCGGTGCACCTGGCCGCGCAGGCCCGTATCACCGGGCGCATCGTGCAGTTTCCGGCGCACAACGCCCATGAAATCGAACAATACCTGGCGGCCATCCGCGAAGCGGGGCTGGTTGCGGAAGACGTTGAAATCCGCAAGGCCGACCTGGAAGATGTGTTCCTGGATGTCATGAACAAAAAGYCGGCCCGAGAAGCCACCGAACTGAATTTAATGGGAGTGGCAACATGATCGCGTTCATCCGGGGAAGGGCCGTGCGCCGCGCCGGGCCGCCCCAAGCAAGCACAGCCCCCTCGGGGGGGCAGCGTAGTACGCGAAGCGACAAGCGTG
>NZ_JBFUCA010000927.1:0-917 GCF_056405475.1 Polaromonas sp. P1_G4 | reverse complement strand
GCACTGGGGTTGTCCAGCAAGGCAAGCAAGAGATGCTCAACGGTGATGAACTCGTGGCGCTGCTGACGCGCCTCGACAAACGCCATATGCAAGCTGACTTCTAGTTCCTGGGCAATCATTGATCTTCCTTTCGGCTTGCTTGGGTTAACTCTACTGACTTATGAAGGGAATATTGGCCGGATTTACGATTATTCAATGGGCTCACTGACACACTGCAGCGGATGGCCGTTTTTCCGGGCAGCTTCGGTCACCTGGTCCACCTTGGTCGCCGCTACGTCCCTGGAAAACACGCCGCAGACGCCTTTKCCGTCCAGATGGATCTTCAGCATGATCTGCGTGGCGGTGTCATGGTCCTTGTTGAAAAACTCCTGGATTACCACCACCACGAACTCCATGGGGGTGTAGTCGTCGTTGAGCAGGACCACCTGGTACATCTGCGGGGGCTTGGTCTTTTGCGGCCGGCGCTCCAATACGACCGACTCTCCCCCATTGCCGTTATCAGGCTTGATAGCCGGGACTGGGGGCTGCACCGGAGAGTTGGGGGATTTGGGAGACTTGGTTGCCATGGAATTCATTCTAGCCACCGATGTAGTCCAGTGCGCCTGATAGGGAAATTGGTGGCGGGAACGCGACATTCAAGCGTGATTTTTTTCCTTTTCTGCGGCCAAGAAAAAAACCGCCGCGGGATTGCTCCCGGGCGGTTCTCGGAAAAACCGGCTGAGCCAGCTTTACATGTGGTCGATCATGACCTGGCCAAAGCCGGAGCAGCTGACCTGGGTTGCGCCTTCCATGAGGCGGGCGAAGTCATAAGTGACCTTCTTGGAGTCGATGGATTTTTCCATCGAGCTGATGATCAGGTCGGCAGCCTTGGTCCAGCCCATGTGGCGCAGCATCATTTCGGCCGAGAGGATTTCGGA
>NZ_JBFUCA010000926.1:0-919 GCF_056405475.1 Polaromonas sp. P1_G4 | reverse complement strand
CACTTGCATGTGGCCGCAACTTTTGTAACAGTGTGTCAAACCGACTGAAAAATGCGACATCCCGCCTTTTCAGCCTTCAAAATGGCTCTGTTACAAATTACCAGATGACTATGACCCAAGCTCAACCCAACGCCCGTGCCGACAAAATCCTGATCCTTGATGACGATGCCCGCATTCGCGACCTGCTGCGTCGCTACCTGGCCCAGGAAGGTTTTGAGGTCATCCTCGCCGAAGACAGCAAAGCGCTGAACCGCATCATGCTGCGCGACGCCGTCGACCTGATCGTCCTGGATTTGATGATGCCTGGCGAAGACGGCCTTTCCATCTGCCGCCGCCTGCGCGCCGCCAATGACCGTACGCCCATCATCATGCTGACCGCCAAAGGCGAGGACGTGGACCGCATTGTCGGCCTCGAGGTCGGCGCCGACGATTACCTGGCAAAACCGTTCAATCCCCGTGAATTGCTCGCCCGCATCCACGCCGTGCTGCGCCGCCGGCCGACGGCTGAAGTGCCGGGTGCGCCGTCCAGCGACCAGGAAGTGATTACCTTTGGGCCGTTTTCCTTCGATATGGGCTTGCGCACCCTGCACAAGAACGGCGAAGAGCTGCCGCTGACCACCGGCGAATTCGCCATGCTGAAAACCCTGGTGCGCCACCCGCGGCAGCCGCTGTCCCGCGAAAAACTGGCACAGCTGGCACGCGGACGCGAATTCGAGCCCTTTGACCGCAGCCTGGACGTGCAGGTGTCCCGTTTGCGCAAACTGATCGAAGTGGATGCTGCGGTGCCCCGCTACATCCAGACGGTCTGGGGTATCGGCTACGTGTTTGTGCCGGACGGAACGAACTAGCCCCCACGCTTTTCACTGCGCCTTCGGCTTCGTGTAATGCGCTGCCCCCCGAGGGGGCCACCCGCCTGCAG
>NZ_JBFUCA010000925.1:0-921 GCF_056405475.1 Polaromonas sp. P1_G4 | reverse complement strand
ATCTACGGCACAAGCCCGACCGAAGTTGTCTTTGGAGAAGACGACAAGCACCTGGACTTCAGGCTTTCTGTCCTCTGCTCCAGTCAGCCGTTGCCGGGAGGCAAACGCCACCTGACTTTATCAACCGTGGTCCATTGCCACAACCGCCTGGGTCGTCTCTATATTCTTGTCATCGCCCCGTTCCACCGCTTGGTCGTTCAATCCAGTCTTCGTCGTGCTGCCCGAATCGGCTGGCCGCCGGCAGCGGAGGCGTAAACCAGATTCCCGGTCGCCACGTGTAGCCCGCTGAGGGCCCCCCCTCATCGAGGGGACGTCCGCAAGCAAGCTTCGCATGCTTGCGGCCACCGCTCGTGTCAAACGTTAGTTGGCATGAAAGCTGGGAGCTCCTGCAGTTCCTTTGCGTGGCTTAAGAACCAAGCGTAGGCCGGCCGGTCTTGATGGCGGGGACCTGCTCCAGCGCCGTCAGGAAGGCGGCGTCGGACAGGGTGGCCAGCAGCTTGATGCCCGCGCGCAGCAGTTCGCTTTTCTTGGCGGGGCGGGTCAGTTTGGCGGCGCGTTGCTTCAGGTCGTCAAGCACCACGTATTCGGTTTTCGGAATGGTGAAGCTGTCGCGAACCAGTTTGGGCTTTTTGGTTTTTTCCGGCTTTGCGGTTTTGGCGGGTTTGGCGCTGGCTTGTGGTTTTGCCGCAGGCTTTTTGGCGCCGGCCTTTTTCACGATGGCTTTCTTGACCGTGCCTTTGCCGGCCGGGGCCTTGGCAGGAGGCGATTTTTTCGGGGCGGGCTTGGCGGCGGTTTTCACGGGTGCCTTGGGCGTTGCGGCCGGTTTAGGTGCCGGTGCGGCGGGTTTTGCAGTTGCTTTTTTGCGGGTTGCCATGGATTGATCCTTTTTTGGTGAGCGGTCGAATAAACCGTATATATAGT
>NZ_JBFUCA010000924.1:0-924 GCF_056405475.1 Polaromonas sp. P1_G4 | reverse complement strand
CATTTAAGGCATGAGCGCCATGCTTTCGCCTGTTGTTTCGAGCAAGTCGACCCCCGCCGCCGCGAACGCAGCAGCGGCAAGCTTTGCTGCGCTCACGGCGAAACTCGACTACATGAGCGCTGCCGACATTGACAATGTCCGCCGCGCCTATCGCTTTGCCGATGAGGCCCATCTGGGCCAGCTGCGCAACAGCGGCGAACCCTATATCACCCACCCTATCGCCGTCGCGCAACAATGCGCCGAGTGGAAGCTGGATGCACAGGCGCTCATGGCCGCCCTGCTGCATGACGCCATTGAAGACTGCGGCGTCACCAAGCCCGAGCTGATCGAGCGTTTCGGCGCGCCGGTGGCTGAACTGGTGGACGGGCTGACCAAACTCGAAAAGCTGGAATTCAACACCCGGGAAGAAAACCAGGCTGAGTCTTTCCGCAAGATGCTGCTGGCCATGGCACGCGACGTGCGGGTCATCCTGATCAAGCTGGCTGACCGGACGCACAACATGCGCACGCTGGGCGATGTCCCGCGCGCCAAATGGACCCGAATCTCGCGCGAAACCCTGGACATTTACGCGCCCATCGCCCACCGCCTGGGCCTGAACACGACCTACCGGGAATTGCAGGACCTTTCCTTCCAGCACCTGCACCCCTGGCGCTACGCCACCTTGACCAAGGCGTTGCAGAAGGCCCGCGGCCGCCGGCGCGACGTGATCAAGCGGGTGCAGGGAGAGGTCGAATCGGCCTTTACCGGCGCCCATGTGCCGGTGATGATCTCGGGACGAGAAAAGACGCTGTATTCCATCTACCGCAAGATGGATGAAAAGCACCTTTCGTTTGCCCAGGTGACCGATCTCTATGGGTTTCGAGTGATCGTGAAAGACCTGACGGCCTGCTACACAGCCATGGGGGTGTTGCACCAGCTCTACAA
>NZ_JBFUCA010000923.1:0-933 GCF_056405475.1 Polaromonas sp. P1_G4 | reverse complement strand
CAGTAGAACTGTGCATAAGCAAGAGTAAAGATGCCTTCACTACGCGGCTTAGGTGGCACAACATTGGAGTTGGGACAGGCCTTGGCCGTCACACCAAGAGTGAGGCGGATGGCGTTCGTTACAGCATCTTCCGGGGGAGACGGCTCCAGAATGGCTAGAGTGATTGATTCTTTCCATGCAGACCCCTCCTGGTCCAGAGGGGCCCAAGCCGTAAATTCGAGTCCGTCCTTCTTTTGTTCCGCTGCCTTCTTCCATCCCGCCCAAGCGGGTGGGGCATGAATTCGTAGGCCTTCTCGTTCCTGCCCAAATGCATTGCATAGAGGAAGAGCTGCGACTAGCAGTAGTACTAGGCGAACACGCATTTGGAGTTCTTAACGCAATGTATACCGCAAGGTCTGCGGTATAACATCGCGCCTGCGGTATAACCAGGCCACTGAAAACCCAGCCAAGTGCTTGTTATTAAAAGACTTATTGCTCATTTTGAGTTTCGTTCAGATCGATAAAAAGAACACCAAACCCCGCAAACCGATTCTAGKCGGGCAGTGTGGCTACCGCCTCCTCAATATGGACGAGCTAAGCCTAAACAGCCGATTCCGTTGTGTTTGGTCATCCTCGCCCATAAACCGGTGAAAAAAACGCGCTGCCCCGGTCGCCGCTGAATCCCCCCAACAAGACCCCGTCCCGGTGTTGGAGTGAACTCCTTGGTCCAGCCCGAGGGGTTCACTCCATAACTAGATCAGATTTCGACGGATTCAACACGCTAGAGCAAGGGTGCGACTGAAGCCTGGTTTTTGTTAGCCATGGAGCAACCTGCGTTTGAATTCAGCCGACCGACCAGCGCAGCTCGCCAGGGTCGGCTGCAATGACGGGTCGGGCGTCTTAGTGACGGCGGGTTTCCGCAAAGAACTTATCCCTATACGCCGAGGCAGACTC
>NZ_JBFUCA010000922.1:0-937 GCF_056405475.1 Polaromonas sp. P1_G4 | reverse complement strand
TCGATAAGCTGGGTGATTTCGAGAGGCGTAGAAGCAAGCAGCAACTCGCAGGGGAGATTGGGTCGGTCATAACTCGATCAATCATTGCCGGCGATTCGACACTTACAGATCCGTTGAGGCCGCTAATCGCAGAATTTCGGCTTCTGATGCAGCAAGGAATTAGTGTTGAGAATTCTGGGAGCATTACGCATCTAATCGAACAGAAGGAGGCTCAAGATTTGATTGCGCGTCGCGGGATACGGATGCGAACGCACGACGCAATGTTTTCTCGAACTAGCGATTCCGATGATGCCGAACTGATGGCGCATAAAGCTCGAAGGGAGCGCGCAGTGCCCGCAGTCCCATCGAGTGAATCTCCAAAAAAGAAAGTGGTAGCGAAGAAATCTCCTACCAGAAAAGCCCCAGTAAAGAAAGCTGCAAAGGGGCGACAGAAAAAGTAATAGAACACGGAAGAAAGGCCAACAACAACTAGTCGATTTGTTGATGGCTCAAAGGCCACAATTCGCCAACTAACCTCCATCCCCGCCCAATTCTTAAGGTTGAGTAATGCACTTCGAACGCCAGGGTGGGCCACCAGATCTGCCATCTGAGCTTCATCAGGTGGTTCTAGGTCTTCCAGGAGGGCGTAGCCTTGACGCAAATAAAAATATCGAATCAAAAGGCGGAAAGTTTCCGGACTTTGCGTGCTTCAACGAGCTGATGCTAATCGAAATGAAGCACCTCGAAAGTGACCAATCAGAGCGATTGAATGAAGTTCTTGATCAACTTATTGATGAAAAAGAGCGTCCCCTATTCTTCGGGTCACGCGAAGTTGGCCCCATGCTCGAGTCCATGAGTAATGCAACCGAGATCAGTTTGGCGATTGCGAAAAAGCTTGGAGGCTCGGTCGAAAAAATTCTTAGAACTGCAAATACTCAATTCAAAGAATATAGGGAGC
>NZ_JBFUCA010000921.1:0-938 GCF_056405475.1 Polaromonas sp. P1_G4 | reverse complement strand
CTCTTAAGGCAATCGGATTAATTGTGTCGAAAAATCCGATGAAACTGCCTGAGAATGACGCCCCAGACTTCCTTGCTCAGAAAGAGAAATCCCATTGGGACAAGATTCTTCAAGAGATATTGGACGCTGGCGGCTAACCTCATTTGCTGCGAACGCAGGTGCCCTTAGATTCTGCCTCTTGGACAATGGCGGTACTCTCCATCCATCCGCTTCCCCGGGCTCTCGCATAGGCGTAGAGATCTGTGCAGTCGATTCGGTCTGATGAGGACCTGCTTCCCTTTGCTCGCGCTTCCTTTTCTGAGGCTTCAATGCTGGCTTTTCGATCCAGCTCACGCTTTGCTGCTAATGCCGCTGCCCGCTCTCTTTCGGCAGTCCACTCGGTTTTTTCCTCTTTTGCGCCAGCAATCGCACCGCAGGCGACTTCCTGATAGACCACTGTCCCGTTGGCAAGCGAGCAACGAAAAACCTGTGCGACAGCTTCGCTGGGCGCGTTCAATGCAAGCCAGCAAGTCGAACTCAGCAGAACGCGACTCGCTCTACGCATACCTAAAAGTGCTTTGACCATTACGAACTCCATTGGTTAAGACTTCATTCTGCCGCATATATTAGGAAGACTAAAGGGCGTGTAGACCCGATCCTTGCCCAATTTATTGGGTAAGATGCTTTGGAACTAGAAGAAGCTTTCGGTCAGGTGATTCGCCAACTGCGGCAAAAAAAAGGTTGGTCGCAGGAGCAACTGGGATTCGAGGCCGGTGTTGACCGAAATTACATCTCCCTCATTGAGCTTGGTAAAAATTCACCAAGCCTAAATGTCATGAATAAACTAGGCTCTGCATTAGGCATAGCTGCTTCGGCGGTGTTGCTTGAGGCAGAAGCTCGATTGAAAAAGAGACTCCGCGCCGAATAGGTGGGGTTCCCCTTGCATCACAGTGCATGGG
>NZ_JBFUCA010000920.1:0-942 GCF_056405475.1 Polaromonas sp. P1_G4 | reverse complement strand
CCCCCACGGTCGCTAAATTATTTGCGACGTTAAAAAGGGAAATCCGAAACTCAACCCCGGCGTACACCTTCCACAGCGAATACAGGTCACCCGTTTACAATTGGGCGGAAGCACCACGTGCCTTCAAATTCCACATTGAAATCAAAAAACCGTCCGGGCTTTCACTCAGAGCATGAGACATGCCCTGAACGTTTTCGACATCCCATTCCATTTCAACGGCGCCAGATTCCCTGCGAATTAACATTGATATCATTTTTTTAACCTCCAGCCCATATTCAGCGTGCGCCAGCAGCTATAAAAAACATAGCAGTTTTGAGGCCGGCCACGGTCATCAACAGGGATCCCAGCACGTGCACGGTGGCCGTAAGCGCGGCCAGCCCGTAGCGCGCTTCCATCAGGAAAATCACTACTTCGGCCGAAAACGAGGAAAACGTGGTGAGACCGCCCAGGAACCCCGTCACCAGCGCCAGCCGCCACACCGGGTCCAGCTGGGGCATGGACTGGAAGCCCGCGATGCAGATGCCAATCAGGTAGCCGCCAATCAGGTTCGCCGCAAGGGTGCCCCAGGGAATGAGGCCGCCCGGCGTCAGCCACAGGCCGAGGCCCCAGCGCGCCAGCGCACCGATTGAAGCTCCAAGAGAAATGGCGATGACGTTCAACATGGCGGTGGCGGGTGGTTTGTTTGGCGGGAGAATGGAGCCATGACTTTAACCTCAGCACCCGCTTTCAGCGAGCCTTCGGGCTTTCTGGGGGTGGTGATGCTTGATACGCGCTTTCACCGGTGGCCGGGTGACATCGGCCACCCAGACGCGTTTGGCGTGCCCGTTCGCCAGCGGGTGGTGTCGGGAGCCGGGCCCGGCAAGATTGTGCAGACCGCCGCCGGCCTGCGTGCTGCGGGCGTGCTGCCGGCTTTTGTGCAGGCGGTGCAGGCCTTGGCGAGCG
>NZ_JBFUCA010000919.1:0-942 GCF_056405475.1 Polaromonas sp. P1_G4 | reverse complement strand
GAGAAATATCCTCATCGGAAGTTTGAAATATATGGCGATTCACAAAGTTCAAGAAGAGGTTGCAGATTACCTGAGTGGTTTGCGCCAGGCGAACAGCGAAGAGGCTAAGAAGCTCCGTTTTCAAAATTTGTTGAGTCGACTGTTTCAAGATAGCCAGGCTGCAAAAGACGTTGTAAATGAGCTAGCGCAGGGCGGCGAAAAAACTATTTTCAACATTCCCCGCCCAGGCGTTCCCAAGACTGGATATGCGGACATCGCTTACAGCAACGTAATTATTGAGTGGGAGAAAGATCTCGCCAAAACCGGTAAGCATGCAGAAGATCAACTGGCTGAGTATCTTGCTGGAAGCTGGCACAGTGGTGAGCGGTATGACTACATCCTGATCGCAACCGATGGACGTATCTGGCGCACTTATGCACCCAATCTTGAGGTATTGCTAGGACAGGAAACGCCCAATCGCACTGCATTGCGCAAGGTTGAAGACTTTGAGGTTAAAAAAGACAACGAAGATAAGTTTTTCTTCTTCCTTGACCGCATTCTCTTCCGTTCGACCAAGCAACGTGCCACTCTTGACGCTATTCGGCTCGATTTCGGAGACACCTCGCGCATTTTTATCAATGCCGTACAAGCCATGCAACGCGTTATGCCTGAGCAAAAAGTGTCATCGGCGGTGCATGTTGCGTTTGAACAGTGGCAACGCTTTCTGCAACTGGCTTATGGCAAGTTTGACCTGGGTAATTCGGTCTACCTAGTTCACACCTACTTGAGCATATTTGCAAAACTGCTGGCCTATTCCGTTCTGAAACCAGCAGCGAACCCCACCGACAATGATCTCAGACGCATCTTGTCTGGCGAGGCGTTTACAGCACTGAATGTAGCTAACTTTGTTGAAGGCGACTTTTTCTACTGGGTCAGTACGCCAGAGTTCTTTCAGCAACTGGC
>NZ_JBFUCA010000918.1:0-946 GCF_056405475.1 Polaromonas sp. P1_G4 | reverse complement strand
GCTTTGATGAGTGTCGATGCTGAGGGTGGTTTGAAAAGATAAAAAGCAAGCCCGCCAGGAGTCAAAAACTCCAGGTGGGCTTAAGCGTCTGCAGAGACGCATGAAGATTGAACAGGAAATCGGCGACCATGGCCTCTTCTCAAGTTGAAACCGTCAGTACCAACGCCGACAAGGCCAAGTTGGCTGTGGCTGTCGCGCTGGTGCTGGCCTCGCTGGTGGGCTTCTATTTCTTTGCCAAGCAGGGTCAATTAGCCCAGTGGGGTGCCTTGATTGCTGGTTTGGTGGCGGCGATTGCTGTGTTCATGACCTCGGAGTCGGGCAGGCAATTTGTGGCTTTTGGGCGTGACTCATGGCGCGAGGTCCGGAAAGTTGTCTGGCCGGCTCGTAAAGAAGCCATCCAGATGACGGCCTATGTATTCGGTTTTGTGGTGATCATGGCCTTGTTCTTGTGGCTTACGGACAAAACGCTCGAATGGGTGTTTTACGACCTGATCCTGGGATGGAAAAAATAATGAGCGATCTGAACGGCACGGTAGTCAGCGAAGTGGCGGCGGGAACGTCTCTCACGCCGACCCCAGGCATGCAGTGGTATGTCGTCCATGCCTATTCCGGCATGGAAAAAGCGGTCGAGCGCAACATCGTTGAGCGCATCAACCGCGCGGGCATGCAGTCCAAGTTTGGTCGTTTCCTGGTGCCCACTGAAGAGGTGGTTGAGATCAAGAACGGTCAGAAGAAGACGACCGAGCGCCGGTTTTTTCCGGGCTATGTGCTGGTTGAAATGGTCATGGATGATGAGACCTGGCATCTGGTGAAGCACACCAACAAGGTGACGGGTTTTGTCGGTGGCGCCAAGAATCGCCCGGCCCCGATCTCCGAGGAAGACGTTCAAAAGATCGTCAGCCAGATGCAGGTCGGTACCGAGAAGCCGCGCCACAAGGTCGAGTTT
>NZ_JBFUCA010000917.1:0-946 GCF_056405475.1 Polaromonas sp. P1_G4 | reverse complement strand
CAGGAACACACTGCGACATGTCAAAACTGAAACTGACCTTCGGCTGCTGGAACTATGACCGCACCCGCGCCCTGATGGACGGGAGCGTGCAGCCCGATGGCATCGACCTGAACTATCTCAACATGCCGGTGGAAGAAACTTTCTTTCGCATGCTCAGGCATAAGGAGTTTGATGCCGCAGAAATGTCGCTCTCGTCGTACACCGTGTCCCTGTTCAATGAGTCGCGGCCGTTTGTGGCGATTCCGGTTTTCCCCTCGCGCTTTTTCCGCCACTCCTGCATCTATGTGAATGCCAACTCCGGCAGTCGCGAGGCGAAGGATTTGATAGGCAAGCGCGTGGGCAACCCCGAATACCAGATGACGGCGCCGGTGTGGATACGCGGCATCCTGTCCGACCACTACGGCGTCCCTGTCGACAGCGTCACCTACTTCACCGGCGGCGAGGAAGAACCCGGCCGCTCCGAAAAGATCAAGCTCGACCTGCCGCCCAACATCAAGGTCGAGCGCATTGGTCCCGGGCAGACACTGGCGCAGATGCTGCTCGACGGCGAGATCGACGCGCTCTACACCGCGCGTATGCCGTCAAGCTTTCTCAAGGGTGGCGGCAAGGTCAAACGCCTCTTTGAAGACTACGAGCAGGTCGAGCGCAATTACTTCAAGGAAACGAAAATTTTCCCCATCATGCATACGGTGGCGATTCGCCGCGACGTGTATGAAGCCAACCGCTGGGTGGCGCGCTCGCTGATGAAGGCGCTGGAGGAGTCCCAGCGGCGCACTTACGAAGACCTGTACGAAACAGCGGCGCTCAAAGTCATGCTGCCCTGGCTGACTTCGCACGTCGAACAGGTCAAGCGTGAGATGGGCGAAGATTTCTGGCCTTACGGGTTTGAGAAGAACGAAGCCACGCTGCAGACCTTTTTACGTTACTCGTTTGAGCAGGGCCTTTC
>NZ_JBFUCA010000916.1:0-947 GCF_056405475.1 Polaromonas sp. P1_G4 | reverse complement strand
GCCCAGCCCGGTGCTACACCCGAGGCATCGGGCTTGAAGGTGGCTTTGTCCCAGGCCAGCATGGCGACGCCGGCAAAACCCACGAAGAGGCCCAGGATGCGCGAGGCATTGGGTTTGTCCTTGAGCCACAGCCAGGCGATCAGTGCGCCGAACATGGGGACGGTGGCGTTGAGGATGGCCGACAGGCCCGTGGTGATGGACAGCAGTGCAAACGAAAAACATGCAAACGGAATGCCTGAATTGAGCACGCCGATGAAAAAAATCCGTTTCCAGTTTTTCTTCAGGTGAGGCAACAGGCCGCGCAGCCACACGATGGGCAACAAAAACAACGCCGCAATGCCCACGCGCACTGCGGCGGTGGGCAGGGGACCGAACTCCACCGTGCTGATGCGCATGAAGAGGAAGGACGAGCCCCAGATGGCGGCCAGCATCACAAAATCGGCAGCCCAGTTTTTGGGCTTGGTGAGGGCCGCACCCACCGGCGCAGCGATACCGGAGGGACTGGAACTCACAGCGTGTTCTCCTGAAGTGCGCCTTCGAGTTTAAGCAAGGCGGTTTTGCGGTGCAGGCCGCCTGCGTAGCCTGTGAGTGAGCCATCGGAGCCCAGCACCCGGTGGCAGGGCACGATCACGCTGACCGGGTTGCGCCCGACTGCTGCGCCCACGGCGCGCACGGCTTGCGGCTTGCCGATACGCTGGCTCACCTGGCCGTAGCTGAGGGTGCCGCCCTGCGGAATGGCCAGCAGCGCCTGCCATACCGACTGCTGGAAGGCCGTTCCGTGACCCAGGTCCAGCGGCAGGTCGAATTCGGTGCGTGTGCCGGCATAGTATTCCGTGAGTTGCTTGATGGTCTGCCTGAGCACCGGGTGGTCCGGGTCTTCGCGCCACACATAAGGTTTCACGAGTTGCGGCGGCAGGTGACGCTGGCCGGCAAACCAGGTGCCGGCC
>NZ_JBFUCA010000915.1:0-950 GCF_056405475.1 Polaromonas sp. P1_G4 | reverse complement strand
GATCTACCTGATCGAAGGTGAGCCTGGCACCGGCAAGACCACCACCGGCCTGCAATTTCTGGTGGAAGGCGCCCGGCAGGGTGAGTCCGTTGTGTACATCACTCTGGCCGAAACAGCCGCGGAGCTGACCGGCGTGGCCGAATCCCATGGCTGGAACATGAAGGGTATTCACATTCATGAAGTCCTGCCGTCTGAAAACCTGCTGATGCCGGAGGCCGAATACACCATGTTCCACCCTTCGGAGGTGGAGATGGGTACCACCACACAGATGATTCTGTCCGTGATTGAAGAGCGAAAACCGACCCGGGTGGTGATTGATTCCCTCTCCGAATTGCAATTGCTGGCCGATACGCCGCTGCGCTATCGCCGCCAGGTGCTGGCGCTCAAGCAATTCTTTGCCAGCCGGTCCTGCACCGTGATGCTGCTCGACGATCGCACGGCCGCCGGCATAGACCTTCAGGTGCGCTCCATTGCCCATGGCGTGATTACGCTGGATCAGTCCGTGAAGGACTATGGGGCCGAGCGGCGCCGCGTGCGCGTGGTGAAGTACCGCGGCATTGCCTTTCGCGGCGGCCTGCATGACTACGACATCCAGTACGGGGGCCTGTGCGTGTACCCGCGCCTGGTGGCGGCCGAGTCGCGGGTGATGGGCAAGCGCGAGCAGCTCAAAAGCGGCCTTACCGAGCTCGATACCCTCCTTGGCGGCGGCCTGGAAGAGGGCACGAGCACCCTCATCGCCGGGCCTCCCGGCACCGGCAAGTCGTCGCTGGCGGCCCAGTTTGTCACTGCCGCGGCGCAGCGCGGGCAGACCAGCGCGATGTTCCTGTTTGAAGAGGCGGCCAACAACCTGTTGAACCGCGCGGACGGCTTGGGGATGGAAATCCGCGAGCCCTATGAAGCGGGTGTGCTGAGCATTCAGCAGATCGACCCGGCCGAACTGTCCCCCGGGG
>NZ_JBFUCA010000914.1:0-954 GCF_056405475.1 Polaromonas sp. P1_G4 | reverse complement strand
CTGGATTCACGTCAGCTTGCAGGCGTACGCGTGGGCCAGACTGCCCGCCTCGTTTTGCCTGGGGGCAGGAATGTGGAAGGAAAGGTGCGCCTGGTTTCGCCCACGCTGAGCACGGCCACGGGACGTGGGATCGCCTACGTCAGTCTGGCATCCGGCGAAGGGGTGCAGCCAGGGCTTTTCGCCAGCGGCACGATCGAGCTCGACGCAAAGACGGCATTCACCTTGCCGCAATCCGCGGTCGTGTTGCGTGACGGCCGCAGCTACGTCTATGTAGTCGACTCCGTCAACAAGGTAGCCGGCCGGCTGGTCACCACCGCGCGGCGGCAAGGCGACCGGATCGAGATACTGTCCGGGCTCGATGGCACTGCCCGCGTGGTGGCCAGCGGTGGGGCCTTCCTGTCGGAGGGGGCTGCGGTTACCGTAGCGCCAGCGCCCGCGGCGGCAGCGCAGAAAGTGGGTGCCAAGTGAACCTCTCTTCCTGGTCCATCCGCAATCCAGTTCCTGCGGTCCTTCTTTTTTTTCTTCTCACGGTGCTGGGTGTAGTGGGTTTTCAACGCCTGGAAATCCAGGATTTTCCGGACATGGACCTGCCGACTATCCAGGTCAGCGCCTCGCTCGAAGGTGCGGCACCGGCGCAGCTTGAAACCGAGGTGGCACGGAAAATCGAGGACAAGCTTGCTTCACTCACGCGCCTGGATCACGTTACCACCACAATCACCGAAGGTGCGGTGAGCATCAGTGTCAGTTTCCAGCTCGACAAAAACAGCGAGGAGGCCCTGAGTGAAGTGCGTAACGCGGTCGACAGCGCCCGCGCGGAACTTCCGGCAGGCATGAACTCCCCTACCGTCTCCAGGTTGACGGCTGCGGGATCGGCCATCCTCACCTACACGATCGAGTCAGGCCGGATGGACGAGCAGGATCTCACCTGGTTTGTCGACAACGATGTGTCGGTCG
>NZ_JBFUCA010000913.1:0-955 GCF_056405475.1 Polaromonas sp. P1_G4 | reverse complement strand
GTGTTTCTACTGTGATGTGGCAATACAGGTCACCGGGATAACTGGAGCGCACGCCCTTGATGCCCTTGCCGCGCAGACGGAACTGCTTGCTCGCCTGGGTGCCTTCGGGAATGTCGATGGCCGCTTTGCCGGCGAGTGTCGGCACTTCAATTTCCCCGCCCAGTGCGGCGGTGGTGAAACTGATGGGCACGGCGCAGTGCAGGTCGTCGCCGTCGCGCTCGAAGATGTCGTGCTTCTTCAGGCGGATCTCAATATAGAGGTCGCCAGGCGGGCCGCCATTGGTGCCCGGCTCACCGTTGCCGGTCGAGCGGATACGCATGCCGTCGTCGATGCCCGCGGGGATCTTGACTTCGAGTGTCTTGTTGTTCTTGGTCTTGCCCACGCCGTGGCAGGTCACGCAAGGCTCGGGAATCAGCTTTCCCGTGCCTTTGCACTGCGGGCAGGTTTGCTGCACGCTGAAGAAACCCTGGCGCATCTGCACCACGCCGTGGCCATGGCAGGTGGTGCAGGTCACCACTTTGGTGCCGGGCTTGGCGCCGCTGCCGTGGCAGGTATTGCAGTCGTCCCAGCTGGGAATGCGAATCTGTGCGTCCTTGCCGTTAGCGGCTTCTTCGAGCGTGATTTCCATGGCGTAGCTCAAGTCGCCGCCACGGTAAACCTGCCGGCCGCCGCCACGTTGTGCCCCGCCGCGCTGGCCGCCGAACACGTCGCCGAAGATGTCGCCGAAAGCTTCGGCAAAACCGCCAAAACCTTCCGCACCCGGGCCGCCGCGCATGTTGGGGTCTACGCCGGCATGGCCGTACTGGTCGTAGGCCGCGCGCTTTTGATCGTCGGAAAGCATCTCGTAGGCCTCTTTGGCCTCCTTGAATTTTTCTTCGGCAACCTTGGACGCATCCCCCTGGTTGCGGTCGGGGTGGTGCTTCATCGCAAGCTTGCGATATGCCTTCTTGATGTC
>NZ_JBFUCA010000912.1:0-957 GCF_056405475.1 Polaromonas sp. P1_G4 | reverse complement strand
CAGTGGTGCGGGTCACCCAAGCCACAGGCCTTGCCCCCTTGCTGGTATGCCACAGCATGGGCGGGTTGGCTGCCAGAGCCTGGCTCAAGCGCATGAAGGCCGAAGCCCGGGTACATCATGTCGTCACCATCGGCACACCGCACCGCGGAACCTGGCTGGCCCGGTTTGGGCATGGCCACAATGGGCGCCAGATGCGCCTCCTGTCCGACTGGCAGACCCAACTGGACCATGAGATGCCTGCACACCGGCATACACTGTTTACCTGCTGGTACTCCAACTGCGACAACATCGTGTTTCCGACCTCCACGGCCACCTTGCCTGGCGCCGACAATCGCCTGGTTCGCGGCGCGGCCCATGTGCAGATGGCATTTTTGCCGGGCGTCATGAACGCTACCCTGGCCATGCTGGACAGTGATCCGGCTTGAACCAGCGTATCGACGCTTGCCGTCAGCCCCTTAAGCCTCCCCCGTCGGCAACCGGCGATGTGAATTTCTCACAAAAAAGACCCGGCATATTCACTATCTACATTGACCCGGGCTTTTTATGCTCATCTATTTGTAGGATGGAGCAAGCCCTTGACACTCTATGCAATGCCCAATACCAGCCTGTTAGAGGCTGTCCGACCTCTGCCGCCTCTGCTGGAACCCGAGTCTGATTCCACGCCTGCGCTGCTGGCCCTGCTGGTCGATGAGCTGGCGCACGGGGTGTTCGTTGTCAGCGCCCAGGGGCGGATTTTGCACGCGAATCAAATCGCGCGGCGCGAACTTGAGCGCTCTGTTGTGTTGGGGGTGGACAGGGGAGAGCTGAAGGTCCTCATGCAGGCAGATGCCAAGGCCTTCCAGATTGCCATGGGCAAAGCAGTTGCCGGAAAACGCAGCCTGATCAGGTTGGTGGCCAACGGCGTGGACTTTACCCTTGCCGTGGTGCCATTGCATCGTCAGGCAGGCAGCCCCTGTG
>NZ_JBFUCA010000911.1:0-963 GCF_056405475.1 Polaromonas sp. P1_G4 | reverse complement strand
CGCCTAGCCCTTCCATCGAGAGAACGTGGCCCGGCAAGCCGGGCGCCCCCTCTCATGTCAAACGTTAGACCTCAGAGTACAAGCTATGCGCGCCCTAGAACTCAAGATCCCACCGCCGCTCGTGGCGCTAATCATCGCGGTCACCATGTGGATCGCTAGAAATGTTGCGCCGACRCTTGAACTGTCGCCCGCCACTCGTATCGTCGCAGCCGGCGTCGTCGCGGTCATTGGTGGCTACTTCAGCATCGCCGGCACCATTGCGTTTCGGCGAGCCAGGACCACGGTCAATCCGTTGAAGCCGGAGAGGGCATCGTCACTCGTCACGTCTGGTGTCTATCGGATCACTCGCAATCCAATGTACGTCGCACTCGCCTTGCTTCTGGTGGCCTGGGGCTTCTACTTGTCTGCACCTGCGCTCCTGGCCGGCTCTGCGCTCTTCGTTCTCTATGTCACTCGCTTCCAGATCCAACCCGAAGAGAGGGTACTGCGGCGCATGTTTGGTAACGAGTACACGTCATACACACAGAGGGTGCGAAGGTGGCTGTGAGACCTAACCCTCCTTCAGGCGGACTTGCCCTCGGTGGGCGCATAAGTCAAACGTGAGTGTGTCCATGAGGCCGACAATAGCTGCATCCTGGAAATTTCTGACGCTAGCCGTCTTATTCGGCCCTATGGCGCTCGGCGTATGCGTGCTGCTCCTTCCCCGGTTTCGCTCGTTGCATGGCACAGTTGCCGAATGGATACTCCTGGCCGGCTCTGCGCTCTTCGCTCTCTATGTCACTCGCTTCCAGATCCAACCCGAAGAGAGGGTACTGCGGCGCATGTTTGGTAACGAGTACACGTCATACACACAGAGGGTGCGAAGGTGGCTGTGAGACCTAACCCTCCTTCAGGCGGACTTGCCCTCGGTGGGCGCATAAGTCAAACGTGAGTGTGTCCATGAGGCCGACAATAGCTGCATCC
>NZ_JBFUCA010000910.1:0-967 GCF_056405475.1 Polaromonas sp. P1_G4 | reverse complement strand
GAAGGCAACTGGATGGCCTACAACACTGCGCATGATGTCACGCTGCCCAAGGCCAGCGGCGAGAAGCTCGGCTTCTTCATGTACCCCGTGGCTGAAAATGCGGCCGGCCGTTTTGACTCCTACGCACCGGATGATTTCAAGTATCAAATCACTGCAAAAGAGGTCAGGGCCTGAGCATCACGCGGCGTGCAGCCTTAAAAGGGTTGAAGATGYAGGAAACAATGGGACTGCGGAGCCGGCGGTTTTAAGGACGGCTTGCTCAGAGCGCTTTCATCGTTTGGATCATGTCGTCAACTTGCTCAATGCAAAAAGCTGGGTGAAACTGGACGGAAAATTTGCGGGGTTTCACGGAATTTTTATAACTGTATAAATTTACTGTGTGTGGGCTTGAAACCCAGCATGCAAGCGGCTTACAGGAGTTTTAGATGTCCAGATTAGATTGCAAGCGCCAGGTTATATCGCAGGTTTTGCGGCATACATTACGTTAGATTTTCAAATGTACGCGCTCACGGTTTTAGTATTTCTGGTCCTGCCTGTTGGTATGGCGTCATTTCTTCTCTGGCGCGCCTATCAGATGGGAGTCAAAGGCCGCGTTGAACTTACACATCAATGGATTGCGCGCCCGCCTGAAGGCATTGAAGCATTTGCGCGATGGTTTGCTTGGCGCGACTTAACGTTTGGAGCGGGCCTGTTGGCTTGCCTGATGCTGCTACTGGCTTTGCCCCAATACTTTGCCGCTTGGATACCTCTCATGGCACTATTCGGTTTCATACATCAAGGATTCACTGGCCCTGCACTTCACAAGCTCAGGAAAAGAAATTCAATCTAACAGGGTGCTCGTCGCGGACAAGCAGCGTCAGAATGCCGCTTCGCGGCGCATGCTGCGTGCCGGGCAGCGCCAACGTTAAACGGCAGGCATGGCGGCATTCAAGCATCACAGCGCTTTCCCAAAGGAAAAGGACATTCA
>NZ_JBFUCA010000909.1:0-972 GCF_056405475.1 Polaromonas sp. P1_G4 | reverse complement strand
CCGGTGAAGCGTTGGCCTCCGGCAGAAAAGGTGTACTCAGTAAGGCAATGGTTTCGAGGGTCGGTGCGAATGACGATGCCAGTAGCGTACGCGCCACCTCGAACCAGGCGTAAATATCCTAACCAGCCATTGTTATTGAGCATGGCTGCGGTGAATGCGGCAAGAAATGCGACGGTTCCGAGGCTGCCTAAAAACCACATGATAGTAAAACGCTTCAGGCCGACTGAGGCTGCCATGATTTTGCGTTGCCTAACGTCCGCGCTGACCCGGCGCACAACCCGCGCGGCGCAGCCGCAACCTGCAGTTATGTTTCCGTGTCGAGCGACATGTAAGGCCCACGCCCACGGTTTTCATCAACTCTCCTTCCTCGAACGCCAGGTACGCAAGGAAATTGGCTCACCACTCACTGGATCCATGACCATCACCGAGTTGCGCGCCGCATCAACATAGAAGATGTGCCACATCTCAAAACGTTCTGGGCGATTCGCGTACACCGAGACAGACCAATAACACCGACCGCGCAAGAGCACCTGCTTGTCCCACGACATGCCGTAGGTCACTGGAAATTCGTGTGACCGTGACCAAACTTTCAATTCCGGAAGGCTTCCAACCACTTCTGTCGCCCGCAAGTAGCCGGAAGAGTTTTCGGTCTTTGCCTTGCAAGCTGGCGCCGCGGTGGCCGCCCCAGCAAGTGCCAGGTTCAACAGGAGTGCGATGTAAATACGCATCACTACTGAGCTTTAACGTTGGCACTCAGCGGGCGCCGAAGGCGATCCGATGGAACAACCAGTTAAAAAGCCTTTCACTTGTACACCAACCAAAAGGGAAATGCGGCCATACAGAAAACCATGGCAATTGAAAAGACAGTTGGCCTGAAATCGGGGCTGCAGAACGCAACGTAGCCTACAAAAAGCGGCACTGGCCAAATTGCAAAAATAAGGGCGTTGCCTGTTGCGAGCTGTGGCCTAAGCC
>NZ_JBFUCA010000908.1:0-979 GCF_056405475.1 Polaromonas sp. P1_G4 | reverse complement strand
TTCCAAAATTGAAGCTAGCCGCTGCTCTTCGGATGTGCCTTTGTCGTTCCCCCAAATGGTGACCCAGAAGGTGAGTGTTGCCCTCCAGAGAACAAGGCTTCCATCTTCTATTCGTCGATTGAACCTTTCAGGAAGAGCGACCGCCCATTCATCGGTCATTTGATAGGTTCCCGTGACGACAGGATAGTCTGGATGCAGGCTCATGGCGGCTTCTGATGTTGCCTAACGTTTGACTTAAGCGGCGTGCCGTAGGCACGTCCGCTTGAAGGAAGGGTTAGGTCTCCCGATCATCTCTTGGCCCCTCGCCGCCACGCTTGGTTGTCCATTCCGAGATGCCTTTAGCCATCGACACGAACTCACTTGGCATCATGATGATCGTGGTCGTGTTTTGCTCGGCTCCTACCTCGGTAATCATCTGCATCCGTCGCAGTTCCAGACCCGCGGGATTTTMCATGATGAGGCCAGCTGCTTCTCTAAGCTTCACCGCCGCCTCAAGCTCGGCCTCGGCCTTGATGATTCGCGCTCGCTTTTCACGAAGTGCCTCAGCTTCTTGAGCCATTGCCCGCTGCATGGATTCAGGAATTTCAACATTGCGCATCTCCACTCTTGTGACCTTGACTCCCCAAGGTTCGGTCGCGCCATCAATGACTTTGCGCATATCTGTGCCAAGTCTTTCCTGTTCCTTTAGCACGTCGTCAAGCGTGTGTCGACCTATGACGTTGCGCATTGATGTCAAAGCAACTTGAACGACAGCTCTTCCCACGTCGACCACTTCAACAACGGACTTAATTGGGTCTGTAATGGAATACCAAATGACAACAGTGACCTTCACCGGAACGTTGTCCTTCGTGATGGTTTCTTGCTGATCAACGGAAGTAGTAACGGTTCGAATGTCAATTGTTCGTTGCCACTCGATTGCTGGAACTATCCAATAGAGGCCAGGGCCGCGAAGGCCTTGAAGCTTTCCCAGCCTAAATAC
>NZ_JBFUCA010000907.1:0-980 GCF_056405475.1 Polaromonas sp. P1_G4 | reverse complement strand
ATTCCTGTCAGCCTGCTGGACGCGCGCCCCATCTGAATCGCTATCAATTCAATAGCTGCTTGCGCCTGTCTCTACTGGGCTGAGTTCACTTTTGATGCTTGAAAAAAACTTAAAGAGGCTTTTGGAGCACCTGGAAGTTGTTTCGGGCGCTCACAAGCAGCCTGAAGGCATTCGGGCAATTTCGGGGCCATTTTTATCCATGAAATGGGATTCCAGGCCAATAGGGATGAGCGCAACCAGCTATCAAAAAAGGAGCGTTACTGCACCACGCCACGCACCATCAAGGTTGGCCGAAAGCCCGGGCGGCCCAAGGCGGTATATGGTTACAGAAGGCATGGACACCTTCCGAGAAACTGCCAAAGCCAACCCCATGGTTCTGCGCAAGAAGCGCCAGGCTCCGTGATGAGAAAAGGCTGATATGCCCATTGCGCGGCGAGGCGTACCACCAGGTCAGCTGCTCGCCGGTCTTGATATGGCCGTCAGACAACAGCGTCGAGAACATGATCAAGCCATCCGGTGACATTAGCTTCTTGAGGTCAGACATCAATGCCCAAACGTCCGGAACATGTTCAAACACCTCATATGCGGTGATCAGGTCGAACTTACCCAGTGTCTCAACGCTGAGGTTTCTGTCCACAAAAGGGTCATATGACGTGGATTGCCAATGGGCTTCCCGCATCAACCTGGCCAGGCCGCCATTGCCGCCACCATAGTYGAGGTGCCTCAGGTTGGGGGCCAGATCGCCAAATCTTTCACGCAGGAGGGCTGCGTTTGCTTCTGCCCGGGCTTGTACGTAATGGGGATCGACAACAACG
Source organism: Polaromonas sp. P1_G4 (assembly GCF_056405475.1). Taxonomy (NCBI): domain Bacteria; kingdom Pseudomonadati; phylum Pseudomonadota; class Betaproteobacteria; order Burkholderiales; family Comamonadaceae; genus Polaromonas; species Polaromonas sp. P1_G4. The sequence continues at coordinate 165 of NZ_JBFUCA010000907.1, read as the reverse complement.
TACTGGTCGTTGTAGATTTTTTCCTCAAATTCTTGCAGACTCCACGCGCAAATCTCCGGCGCGAAACAAAAAGCACAGCTCTGGCAGACCGCATAGGCTACAGGCACGCCGGAAACACCCAAGGGGGCCGAGTTGCATGACTTGTTGAAGTCGACGGGATCAAGC
>NZ_JBFUCA010000906.1:0-982 GCF_056405475.1 Polaromonas sp. P1_G4 | reverse complement strand
GTGCACCTGCCCGCAGCAAGGCGATCAAGAAACGCGCTGCAGCAGAGCGCCTGCAGCAAACTGCAGGCGTGGACGCAGCCCCAGACAAATCCTCACCGTCACACGCGCCAGATACAGGCGGCCATGCGCCCCGTGGTGCCAAACCCATTACCAGTGACGCCGGCATCCCGTCGGTGGGAAAAGAACCTTGACGGATTGCCCACGGTGCACCAGGCATTGCTGCCGTCATTGCCGTACACCTGTGTAATCCCCAGCGCCATGAGGCGCAACCGGGCCAGCGCCGGCAAGTCGGCAAGGTATTTATCGCTGCCGCACGGCGTAAAGCAGCAGCCGGCGTCAGGCTGAACGGTTTCGAACGCGGCCTTGACTTCAGCGCCGACTTCGAACGCTGCAGGCCCGATGCACGGACCGAGCCATGCTATTGTTTTGATAGCTGCTTGCGCTTGTTTTTGTTGGGCCAGAGCCCGAAATGACTCATAAACTGCCTCAAGTACACCGTGCGGACTCGTCGGACTTCCTGCCAGCCCACGCCAGCCCGCATGCGCTGCGGCCACCACAGCGCCGTCTTCGCTGGCCAGCAGCACCGGCAGGCAATCGGCCACCATGATGGTGCAGGCAAGTCCCGCCTGATCCGTCACGCAGGCATCGGCTGTCTGGCCGTCGGCGGCATCGGCGCTCAACACCAACACTTCGCTGCCATGCACCTGCTGAAGGAACACCGGGTGACTGCCCATTGCCCGCCGCAACACGTCACGGTTCGCCGCAACATTGGCCGGCTGGTCGCCGACGTGGTCACCCAGGTTCAGGCTGTCATAGGGAACGGGCGACACGCCCCCGGCACGTGTGGTGAACACCGCGCGCACGCCGGCAGGTGCTGGCCAGTCGGGAATCAGCCAATCAGTATGCAAAGCAGGCACCGGTAATTTTCCGACGGGCCGCCCTTAGGAAAATTGGCCCCTGAGGGGCTGGAGCCTGCGGCTCC
>NZ_JBFUCA010000905.1:0-982 GCF_056405475.1 Polaromonas sp. P1_G4 | reverse complement strand
CACCTGTAGAGCCCGTGGTTGTGATCGCCGGTGACAAGACCAGTGAGATAGAAGCATTGCGCCGTGCCGTGATGCAGCAGTTTGACCATTACGTCAAATTGAACAAGAAGATTCCGCCCGAGATACTGACCTCGATTTCCAGCATCGACGATGCGGGACGCCTGGCCGACACGATTGCCGCGCACCTGCCGCTCAAGCTGGATGCGAAGCAGGTGATCCTGGATCTTGACAATGTCAAGGCCCGGCTGGAGAACCTGTACGAACAGCTTGAGCGTGAGGTCGACATCCTCAACGTCGACAAAAAAATCCGCGGGCGTGTGAAGCGCCAGATGGAAAAGAACCAGCGCGATTTTTACCTCAACGAGCAGGTCAAGGCCATCCAGAAGGAACTGGGCGAAGGCGAAGAGGGGGCGGACATCGAAGAGATCGAGAAAAAGATCAAGACCGCCAAGATGCCGCAGGAAGCCCGTAAAAAGGCCGAGAGCGAGCTCAAGAAGCTCAAACTCATGTCGCCGATGTCCGCGGAGGCGACCGTGGTGCGCACCTATATCGATGTGCTGACCGGCCTGCCGTGGAGCAAAAAGACCAAGATCAAACACGACCTGGGCAACGCCGAGAACGTTCTCAACGAAGACCACTATGGTCTTGAAAAAGTCAAAGACCGCATTGTTGAGTATCTTGCGGTGCAGCAGCGCGTGGACAAGCTCAAGGCTCCTATCCTGTGCCTGGTTGGGCCTCCCGGGGTCGGCAAAACCTCCCTGGGCCAGTCGATCGCCAAGGCCACGGGCCGCAAGTATGTGCGTATGGCTTTGGGCGGCATGCGCGATGAAGCTGAAATCCGCGGCCATCGCCGTACCTATATTGGCGCTTTGCCGGGCAAGGTCCTGCAGAGCCTGACCAAGGCCGGCACGCGCAATCCGCTGTTCCTGCTGGATGAGATCGACAAGCTGGGCACCGACTTCCGTGGCGACCCGTCCAGCGC
>NZ_JBFUCA010000904.1:0-985 GCF_056405475.1 Polaromonas sp. P1_G4 | reverse complement strand
GGCATGGCCCGGCTTATCGCCGGCTAAGCCGGTTTAGCCGGGGTTACTTGGCCTGGGGTTGGCCGGTAGCCYTGGCAAGGGCTGCYTTGGTTCTGGCGAGTTCGCGTTCCAGGTCGGCACGCTCGCCGATTTCCTGYTCCAGGGTTTCATTGACCTGCGCGAGGTCTTCMGCGGATTCCTGGATGCGGGTTTCGAGGGCGTCGGTTTTCTGCAGGGCCTGGGCCACTTCGCCGGCCTGCACGTGCGGCGGGAGTTCCTGTTTGAGCACCGTGTTGATCACCATCAGCTCGGCGGCCGATTGCTCCACGGTGTCCTTGACGGCCTCGTTTTGCCCAAGCGCGCGCTCCAGGGGAGTCGATGCGGTGTTGGAAGCGGCAGACTGCTGCTGTGGCATATCGATGGCCTTATGGTCGGTTGATGCGGGTCGTTGAAACGTGGGGTATCCGCAAAAATGATGGTGTTGGCTTGCGCTGCTTCAGCGGGATTTTAACCACCTGTGGCAAATTCAGAGGGCCAGAAGCTCAGCATCGGATGGGGGTATTGACGGCAACCAGACCCACTGGGCGCCGTTGATGGATCGGGCCCTCAGCGCGATTTGGACGGTGCGGCAGGCGCCTTGCCGCTGCGCGCCGCACTGGCAGGCTGCGCCGGGCCCGGGCTGAAAATCTTGCCCAGCGTGGAGCCGATGCGGGCCCCAATGGCCGTGCCAACACCCGGCAGTACCGCGGTGCCCACCACAGCGCCCGCAATGGCACCGCCCGACACGGAAAATTTGACGTTGTCGAGCGGGCCGCTGACTGTCAGCGGGATGCCCACAATGCCGTCCACCAGGTCAACGGCAAACTCGCCCGCAATCTGCCGGTTGGCGATTTTGGCCTCACCCGATGCTGTGAGCACGCCCGAACTGGCCTTCACGCCGGTGTAGGTCACCACCATGCCCTCGGGCGTGTTCTGCGTGTCGAGCTGGCCCGTGATGGTGTCCAGC
>NZ_JBFUCA010000903.1:0-990 GCF_056405475.1 Polaromonas sp. P1_G4 | reverse complement strand
AGCCATGTTCGTCCTCTAAAACTCTTGAAATCAGCCTTGACGCTGTTTGTGACGCGGATCCGTGCAAATCACACGGACAACACCCTTGCGACGGATAACTTTGCAGTTACGGCAAATTTTCTTGACCGAAGCTGAAACTCTCATTTCTATTACTCCTAAACTTTCACTCTGTGCTTACTTGGCACGGAAAACAATTCGTGCGCGCGATAAATCGTAAGGCGTTAAMTCAACCGTTACCTTGTCACCGGGAAGAATGCGGATGTAGTGCATACGCATTTTTCCCGAGATGTGCCCCAGTACAACATGTCCATTTTCCAGCTTCACCCTGAAAGTCGCATTGGGGAGGTTTTCTACAACCTCACCTTGCATCTGGATCACATCGTCTTTAGACATATCCCATCAAATACCCAGTTAACCGCCCAGTGACGTCTTGAAGTTCGCCTTTTTAAGCAACGACTCATACTGTTGCGACATCATGTAGTTCTGTACCTGGGCCATGAAATCCATGGTCACCACGACAATAATCATCAACGACGTACCGCCAAAATAAAACGGCACGTTGTATTTCAAAATCAGAAACTCCGGCAGCAAACACACGAATGTGATGTACACCGCACCTGCCAGCGTCAAGCGCACCAGGATTTTGTCAATGTAACGGGCCGTCTGATCACCCGGCCGAATCCCCGGAATGAACGCACCGCTCTTTTTCAGGTTGTCCGCCGTTTCACGGCTGTTGAACACCAGCGCCGTATAGAAGAAGCAGAAGAACACAATCGCGCTGGCGTACAGCATCACATAGATGGGCTGGCCCGGCGTCAGCGTGCTGGCAATGTCTTTGAGCCAGCGCATGCTTTCACCGGTACTAAACCAGCCCACAACCGTGGCAGGCAGCAAAATGATCGATGAAGCGAAAATCGGTGGGATCACGCCCGCCATGTTCAACTTCAGCGGCAAGTGCGATGACTGTCCACCGTAAACCTTGTTACCCAC
>NZ_JBFUCA010000902.1:0-995 GCF_056405475.1 Polaromonas sp. P1_G4 | reverse complement strand
AGCCCGAACTGCTTGAACCGTGGCTGCCCAGTACCGGCGTAAAACATGAACGACACCACCGCGGCCAGCAAAAACAGCAGGATGAGCCAGCGAAACAGCAGCATGGCGTGTTCCGCCGGCCCTACCAGGCACGTGCCAGCGTGGCGAAGCCTTGCGGTGCTTTTTTCTCGTCCTCGAAGGTGACGACTTCGTAGGCATCCTTATGCGACAGCAGCTCGCGCAGCAGCTTGTTGTTCATCGCGTGGCCGGAGCGGAACGCGCTGTAGGCGGCCAGCAGCGGTTTGCCCAGCAAATAGAGGTCGCCCATGGCATCGAGGATCTTGTGCTTCACGAACTCGTCGTTGTAACGCAGCCCGTCGCTGTTGAGCACCTTGTAGTCGTCCATGACGATGGCGTTGTCCAGCCCGCCGCCCAAGGCCAGGCCATTGGCGCGCATCATTTCCACATCCTTGGTGAAACCGAAGGTGCGGGCCCGCGCGATGTCGCGTGTGTAGGCGCCCGAACCCATGTCGAACTCAACGCGCTGGCCGGTGGAGTCCACCGCAGGGTGGTCGAAATCAATTTCAAAACTGAGCTTGTAGCCTTCATAGGGGCTCAGGCGCGCCCACTTGGTGTTGGCGCCCTCGCCTTCGCGCACTTCCACAGGCTTGATCACCCGGATAAAGCGCTTGGGTGCGGCCTGCAGCGCAATGCCGGCCGATTGCAGCAAAAATACAAACGAAGAAGCCGAGCCGTCAAGAATGGGGACCTCTTCCGCCGTGATATCGACATACAGGTTGTCAATACCCAGGCCGGCGCACGCCGACATCAGGTGCTCTACCGTATGCACTTTGGCGTTGCCGCTGGAAATGGTGGAAGCCAGCCGTGTGTCCGTCACGGCCTGCGCAGAGATGGCGATGTCCACCGGCTGCGGCAAATCCACACGGCGAAACACGATCCCGGTATCGGGCGCCGCCGGCCGCAAGGTCAGTTCCACCCGCTGGCCGCTGTGCGGG
>NZ_JBFUCA010000901.1:0-996 GCF_056405475.1 Polaromonas sp. P1_G4 | reverse complement strand
TTCCCATATGGCTGAGCCTCAACACCAGATCGGCATCTTCATGACCCCACCCCTGAAAAGTTTCGTCAAATCCGTTGACGTTAAAAAAATCCCGCCGCCAGACACCCAGATTGCAGCTGCGAATGCCTTGCCACTGAAAACCTTGTTGTACCCTGAATAAACGCCATGGCCAGGACAGGAGGTGCAATAATTTGTTGCTATCGCCCTGCAGCCGGGCGCGAATCCAGAACGATACAGGACGGCTGGGTAAATCAATAGCGCCATTGACTACACGTTCTGTAAGACGTTGGCTGATCAATACCCGGCTTCCGTTGACAAAACATCCTGGCTCGGCGAGGCGAGCATGCTCCGCCACAAAGCGCGGCCCGGGAACGCAGTCTCCATCAAGAAAAACCAGATAGTCGGCCGTAGCCAGACTGGCTCCGAGGTTGCGAGCCTGCGCTGCGGTAAAGCCCACGTCAGGGTGCCAAACGTGGCGGACGGAGCAGTTGAAGTCCGGACATTGCTTATGGAGCATCTCCACTTCATCCGCGCGAGATCCATCATCGGCAATGATGACTTCATGCGCCGGCCCGCATTGACCTGCGAGTGACTTCAAAACAACCAGCAACGCATTGGTTCGGTTATAGGTCAGCACAATAAAGCTGACCTTCACGGTGTGCTCGTTCACTTGCCGGAATTCCGTTGCAGCAACCAAAGCTTCAGGTAGCGGTAATAGGTACCTTCGGCATTTGAAATGGCAAGCACAAGCCCCATGCGCCCGTCCATGAAACCCAAGCGCAAAAAATAGGTTCGAAAGAATGCCCAAAAACCATGGCCGAGCGCTTTGCTGATCGATGATTTTTTACCCTTGCTGTGCAGCACTTGGGCACCGGCACTGGAATAGCGGTTGGCCTTGTCGAGAACCGACTCAAAGTTTGCGAAACTTTCGTGGAGCAGGGAGGAGTTCAACTGCCCTACCGGGTTCGACGTAAGAATTTTTTCATGGACAAGATC
>NZ_JBFUCA010000900.1:0-1004 GCF_056405475.1 Polaromonas sp. P1_G4 | reverse complement strand
GCCAACGCCCTCGCAAAAACGCAGTGTGGACCAGATTCTCCAGGCCGGCTGGTACCTGCTGGAATTGATCAACGAAATCCTGGATCTGGCATTGATCGAGTCCGGCAAGCTGTCGCTGTCGCTGGAACCTGTGTCGCTGGCCGAGGTCATGCTTGAATGCGAAACGATGGTCGAGTCACAGGCCGGCAAACGCGGCATTACCGTGACGTTTCCGAAATTCCCTGTGCCCTGCTTCGTGAATGCCGACCGCACCCGGCTCAAGCAGGTACTGATCAACCTGCTGTCGAACGCCATCAAATACAACACCAGCAGCGGAACAGTCGTGCTCAACTGCGTGGATCTGCCGCAAAAGCGCATCCGTATCTGCATTGAGGACACGGGCGAAGGCCTGAATCCGGCCAAGATCGACCAGCTCTTCCAGCCTTTCAATCGCCTGGGCCAGGAGGCCAATACCGAACAGGGCACGGGCATTGGCCTGGTAATGACCAAGCGGCTGGTTGAGCTGATGGGTGGCGTCATCGGCGTGGAAAGCGTTGTCGGAAAAGGCAGTGTGTTCTGGATTGAAATGGAYGTCACCGAACAGCGGGAATTCCACCCCGAACTGGCAACCCTGGCCCCGGCCTTGCAACGCCAGGTGCCTACAGATCCCCGCGCCCACACCCTTTTGTATGTAGAAGACAACCCCGCCAACCTGATGCTGGTGGAAGACCTCATCGCGCGCCGCTCCGACATCCGGCTGCTGTCGGCCCGTGACGGCATCAGCGGCATCGCGATGGCCAAGGCCTCGCAGCCGGACATCATCCTGATGGACATCAACCTGCCGGGCATCAGCGGCATCAAGGCGGTACAGATTCTGTGTGCCGATCCGTTGACTGCACACATTCCGGTGGTGGCGCTCAGCGCCAATGCCATACCTCGTGACATTGAAAAAGGCATGGAAGCCGGCTTCTTTCGCTACCTCACCAAGCCCATCAGGATCAATGAGTTCATGGACACCCTGGATT
>NZ_JBFUCA010000899.1:0-1005 GCF_056405475.1 Polaromonas sp. P1_G4 | reverse complement strand
GGCTTTGTCTGCGTCCAGCGTGTCGTGGCTGGTGGCATAGGGTTCGTAGTAGCCGATGTAGCGGTCCAGCCGGGCCGGGCTGCCGGCATCAATCAGGCCCATCCAGTCCAGCCAGTCGCACAGGCCGCGGCGTGTGCCTTCGATCCCGGCCACGTCGCCATGCACCACGACGCCATACGCGCGGCCTGCCAGGTGCTTGGGATAGTCCCAACCTTTCATCTCCAGCGCCTTGGCTTCCTCGGGCTTTTTGCCGTGGGTGGTGGTGGGGTCGGGGTTGCCGCCGTCGGCACACACCAGGCGGTCGATCATGAGCTTGAGCGGGCTGGGTGACTGGTACCAGTAGACGGGCGTGAGGATGATGACGGCATGCGCGGCCGTCCAGCGTTCGTAGATCTCGGCCATCCAGTCGCTGGTTTGCCCCAATGAATGGTTGGGGTAGCAGCTGCAGGGCCAGTGGCACAGCGGCATGGCGGTGGACACGCAGCCTTTGCAGGGGTGGATGTGAAGGTTGTAGCTGGAGGTGAGCAGGCTGAGGTCCAGCACATCGGGATCCATGCCCGCTTCCTGGAGTGTGGTCTTCGCGCTGTTGAGCAGGCGCCAGGTCTTGGAGATTTCACCGGGGCAGGTGCCGTCGTTGCGGGCGGAGCCGCACACCAGCAGCACGCGGGAGGGTGTGGCCGGGTCTTTCCAGGCCGCCTGCGCTTTGGCCAGGCGTTCGCGGGTTTCCAGCCATTCGACGGACAGTTCGTAGTCGGGGTCGGCAAATTCCTCGCCGGCCTTGCGCGTGTGGGGCGCCTTGCGGCCTTCCTGGTAGGCGTCCCAGGCCACGCTTTCAAGCCGGGCCAGGGCTTCGTCTTCCTGCCGGAATGCCGGGTCGACAAAAGATTGCATAAAGCGTTCGTGGAACGCGTCGCGTGAGAGGAGGGCCGGTGCCTGGCCTTTGCGTACCGTGGTCATCTGCCGAGTCTAGTGACGCTGCAGGGCTTGAACCGGGGGTTTCGATGC
>NZ_JBFUCA010000898.1:0-1005 GCF_056405475.1 Polaromonas sp. P1_G4 | reverse complement strand
GATCCACCGTATCCGGCGTTGAATGACACCTCGTTTTTCAATCACTACACGGCGGACAGATTTTCCGGCGATGAGCAATCAAGAGTTGCACGCGTAGCCCGAGATTTGCACTCAAAGGGGTGCCGGGTAGTTGTGTCAAATGCTGATACGCCCGAAGTTCGCGAGTTGTACCGGGGTTGGGAGATCATCAGCATCGAACTTCGCCGATGGATTACAGCGGCCAAAGCTAAACACTTTGTGCGTGAGATCATTGTGTTGTCCCCTCGATAAAAATTGAATTTGGGAGTTCAGTGATATGCAAAGTCCTGCTTGGTTAAACCGTGCGTCCGTTGGGGACGGTTGTCTTTGGCTGTTTATTCAGGTAGGCGTAGGGCTTTTGCCTTTATGGGGTTTGGCCGCAATCTTTTTCCTTGTAGGCAGAAAATATGAGATGTACGACCTGCTGAAAAATGGCGAGTTCGTTTTATATGCGGCGTCCTTTGTTACCGGTGGGTTGTATTCGGTTAGGCACGATATTTTTCCTTTCAGAAAATCAATTCAGGTGGTGCTTGTCATCATTGTGGTGCTCGCGACAGTCGTATTTGCCTCGATTTCGGTTGTCAATATCGGGGAAAAACCGAGTTGGCTTCGGATTGACCAGACCGCTCTAACAACAATCAGCTATGGAGTGTTTGCAGTCTCTACCCTTCTCTGTTTTGGTATTGCTATTGCTGAGGCGGGCAATGCGGGTTTCAACATTCCTGAAAAGCTCCGAAAAGACCGGAAAGCTCTTGAGACGGGATTGGACAAACTGCTGAGCGGAGGTTAAAGATGAGCACCGTAAAAATAAATGCTTTGTCGGTCAAACAACCCATCGGCAGTTTTTATATTGGCGTGATCGAAGCCCGTCAACTGTATGCAATTTCTTACGCAGATATTAGGCGCAAAGAAGGACGAGACATTGAGCGATACATAGGTACGCAACGAGATTTGTCAGAGGGTCGAGTAGCCGAGATAAAGCGGTAC
>NZ_JBFUCA010000897.1:0-1006 GCF_056405475.1 Polaromonas sp. P1_G4 | reverse complement strand
GTCCGGCATGAAGGTGACCACCTGGTCGTTATGGCGAAAAATCGAGCGCGGTGCCCCCGTCAGCGTTTCTACCCGCTCCATTTGCTGGTCGCCCTCGCAAACATGCCAAATCTTCGCACTGGACATGGCACCACCGGAAGAGACGACAAAGGTGCCGATGTATGAGCGCTTTTTGGAAGCCTCGTGCATGCGCATCAGCCAATCGTTGATGTTGCGGGATTCCACGGGCGTCGCAGCAGGGGCCGGCGGCGGCACCTGTGCCGCTACAAAATTCATAGCTGGCAGCGCACATCCCGCAAGGGCTAGAAGGCGAAATAGCTTGAATTTCATGAGGTTTCCAAAGCCCGGCGACAAGCAGGCGCCCGCTCAGCGTCCTGCATTTTGCGGCGTTTCAAAGGTGGCATTGCGCAAGAAGCCCGAGGGCTCCTGCAGGGCCGATGTGCCCCCCAGCTGCTTGTGTGCAGCCAGCAGTTCCTCCAGCCGGGCATCCCGCACCATTGGGCCTTGGGGCGAAGCAACCAACACCTGTTGTGACAGTGGCGCCTGGGCAAGCTGCGGCGCCGAGCCGGGTGCCAGCAAGCCGGAGGCATTCCACGCAATGGCAGCCACCGCGGCGAGTGAGGCAAATCCTGCTACCAGCTTCCAGCGGAAATCGCTGTCATTGGCGGCTTCGCCATGCGGTTGAGACATTGCTTGCACGGGTACCTGAACAACATCCAGAGCCGGAACAGCAGGATGAAAATTCGAACCGGCCGGGGTTTCCTGGGCAAGGCGCTGGTTCAGGCGCGCCAAAAAGGCCATGTCCACCCCTTTGGTCCGAAGCGCAGGCGACCGCAAGGCATCGCCAATCAGGTGATAGGCGTCCCAGGCGGCGACCGCTGAATCGTCGCGCCGGCTGGCATCGAGCGCAGCCACAAGTTCGTCCCCGTCCAATTGGCCATCGGCCAGGGCAGACATGAGTTCGCTGGTTTGCATTGACGGTTTCATCATGTTCGTGGGCAGCGGA
>NZ_JBFUCA010000896.1:0-1011 GCF_056405475.1 Polaromonas sp. P1_G4 | reverse complement strand
CGTTAGGGTCATCGACCAGCAGCTTGCCGCTGTCGCTCACCAGCTTCACGTTGTACGCATCCATGAAGGTCAGGAAGGAGAAGAACGAGTCGCTCGAGTCCACGCCCAGGGGCTGGCCGATGCCGAAGGTGCGGTTGCCGCTCTTCTGGCGATAAGCCGGTTGCACTTTGTCGCACCAGAAAGACCAGTAGCCCTTCCAATCGGTCGGGATGTCGGACTCCTTGAAGCCCGCATCGTTGAGCATGTCGATCCAGTACTCGATGTGCATGGTCTGCTGCTTGATCGGAAAGGCGTAGTAGGCGCGGGTCTTGGCTGCGTCGTTCCACAGGAACGTCGTCTCCACCGTGTTGGGGGCGAAACGCGCGCGGATCGGGTTGATCACGCTGGAGATGTCTTCCAGCTTGCCGTCATAGGCCCACTTGCTCGTGACCTGGAAGTCATACACGTCGGCATAGGCGACGTCAGGCGGGTTACCAGAGTCCAGCGCAGCCACGGTCTTGGGGATCATGTCCTGGATCGGGTACTGCGACAGCTCGATTTTCACACCCTTGTGCTTGGCTTCGTACTTCTTGATGGCGTCGAAGAGTGCCTGGTCCTCCGCCTGGTAGAAGCCCTTGACCCACCAGACGGTGAGCTTGTCTTGCGCGACAGCGTGGCCGCCTGCGAGCAGGCCCCCCGCGATCATCGCGCTGGCAAGAATTGTCCTGATCTTCATTGCTTTGTCTCCTGTGGTTGTTGAACTGTCTAACCGGGTCGCTCAGCTCTTAGCGCTTGCTATCATATGATGATTGAAACGCCGGTTTTCTATGGAAAACCCGCGGTACAGCACCCGGTCCCGGGCTCATCTTCTGGAACTCTTTCGAAGGAGTCTCTTACTGGCATTCAGGGACCGGACTGAGCAGTGGCTGGCCTGCGAAGTGAGCACTCAGATTGGCCACCGCCAGATCCGCCATGGCCTTGCGCGTCTGCCAGGTTCCGCTGGCCATGTGCGGAGTCAGCACGACGTTGTCC
>NZ_JBFUCA010000895.1:0-1012 GCF_056405475.1 Polaromonas sp. P1_G4 | reverse complement strand
AGGGCCTTCAGCATTTGCAGCAAAGCCTTGGATTGTAGCAGTTTCTGTGTCGCGTTTGAGCCCCGGCGCGCTGAAAATTCGTGGCGTGGAGACGCCGGCAGGAGGCTTGACCACCACAAAACGGGCTGGCGGCAAGGCGAGCGGCGTGATTTTTTCACCAATGCCTTCCACCCAGGCGTGGCCGCCGGACAGGAAAAAGGGGACATCGGCGCCCAGCGACAGGGCGATGGCGTGCAGTTTTGGGATCGGCAGGCGCACACCCCAAAGCCGCTGCAGYGCCAGCAGGCAGCTGGCGGCGTCGGATGAACCCCCACCCATGCCGGCTTGCGAAGGGACGTTTTTTTGCAGACCAATGTGGACGCCCAAAGGCGTGCCGCAAGCCGCCTGCAGCGCCCTGGCCGCCCGTACACACAAGTCCTCGGCGGGCAAGGCCTGGGATTCGCCGGGGTTGCCCTCGTTGAGTTGGCCAAGGTCTTCCCGGGTGATCCGGCCATCGGGGCGCAGCTCAAAGTGAAGGGTGTCGCACCAGTCGATCAGCATGAAGGCGGATTGCAACAGGTGGTAGCCATCGGGCCTGCGTCCGGTGATGTGCAGGAAAAGGTTCAGTTTGGCAGGCGCCGGCACGTCATACAGGGCCTGGAGCGGCTGCGCGGCGTATCGGACGGGGGCGGTATGGGTCGTCATGAACTGGGAGTGCCAAAGCAACAGGAGCCAGGAGGGTGAAGGTACAGGAGGCCTTGCGGAGAAGCCGGGACATCCGTCCCGGAATTATTGGTCAAGGACCACACGCAGGTCGGCTGGGGGTGCCGGCTGCACCYGGCTGGCCGTGATGCGGCCTTCGGCGTAACGGGAAAGGTCTGCAGACCAGCCGCTGACGCTGGCATTGTCGCCCTGCAGCCAGGCAAAGAGCGCGGTCACCGGGACGGCCGCACCTGTCGCCTGGGCCATCAGCTCATCCACCGAGGAAAACCGCTGGATCTTGCCATTGCCTGAGTCGAGTACGGCTTCACCG
>NZ_JBFUCA010000894.1:0-1014 GCF_056405475.1 Polaromonas sp. P1_G4 | reverse complement strand
ACTCCCAGCAACTGCGCGCGCTGATCCGCCAGGCCCGCAAGGACGCCAAGCCCGAAAAACCCGGCGAAGCGCCGCGGCACGGCAAGTCCTACCGCGAGATTTTCCAGCTGGTCAGGCAAGGCATGGCACGAGGTCCTGAAGATGGCGAGGAGCCTGAAGCGTGAGCGCCTCCTTTGACGCGGTAAAGATCGGCATTGTCTCGGTCAGCGACCGTGCATCCGCCGGCGTCTATGTCGACAAGGGCCTGCCGGCACTCAAGGACTGGCTCACCCGCGCCCTGCGCAACCCCATCACCTTTGAAGAGCGCCTGWTCCCCGACGAGCAGGCGGGTATCAGCGCYGCATTGATTGAGTTGGTCGACACCGGCTGCTCGCTCGTGCTGACGACCGGCGGCACTGGCCCCGCGCTGCGCGACGTGACGCCTGAAGCCACGCTGGCTGTTGCCCACAAGGAAATGCCGGGTTTTGGCGAGCAGATGCGGCAGATCAGCCTGAAGTTTGTCCCGACGGCCATCCTGTCGCGCCAGTGCGCCGTCATACGCGACAAATGCCTGATCATGAACCTGCCGGGCCAGCCCAAATCGATTGCGGAAACCCTGGAAGGTCTGAAAAACGCCGACGGTTCCCAGGCTGTGGCGGGCATCTTCGCCGCCGTGCCTTATTGCATCGACCTGATCGGCGGCCCTTACCTGGAAACCGATGAAGCGGTGTGCCAGGCGTTCAGGCCCAAAAGCGCCATACGCCCGCCGCGCTGAAACCTTGCCGCTCGCCAGTTTGGGCCTGGCCCCTTTCTCACGTAGTATTCGGGCTTTACAACACGAGGAGCTGAGATGGACGACCTGATTGAAACGCCGAGCAAGGAATCGAAAAACACCGCCGTGCTGATCTGGATCGGAACCCTGTTTCTGGGTTTCATTCCTGGTCTGATCGTTTACCTGGTGAAAAAGGACGACGCCTATATCCTGGACCAGTCCAAGGAAGCGCTCAACTGGTCGATCACCGCGACCATCGGCTA
>NZ_JBFUCA010000893.1:0-1014 GCF_056405475.1 Polaromonas sp. P1_G4 | reverse complement strand
CACCAAACCCCTGGCGTGAACTCCCTGGATTTATTAGAATTTCAGTAATTCCTGAAAATTCAATACACCAAAGACGCCGTAAAGAGACCCAAACCATGAATCTGGCCCCCTTAACCCAGCGGTTTGTTCTCCATTTCGGTGAAATGGGCAGTCGGTGGGGCATTAACCGTACTGTGGGGCAGATTTATGCCTTGTTATATGTCTCGCCGCGGGCCCTGAATGCCGATGAAATCGGCGAAGCGCTGGCGTTTTCGCGGTCCAACGTCAGCATGGGGCTGAAGGAGTTGCAGTCGTGGAACCTGGTGCGGTTGCAGCACCTGCCGAACGACAGGCGCGAGTATTTCAGTGCGCCGGAAGACGTCTGGGCCATCTTCCGCACACTGGCCGAGGAACGCCGCAAGCGCGAGATTGACCCGACGCTTTCAATGCTGCGCGATGCGCTGATGGAACACCCGGCCAACCAGGATGACATCCACGCCCAGGCGCGCATGAAGCAGATGCACGACCTGATCGAGCTGATGACGGGCTGGCTGGCCGATGTGCAGAAGATGGACTCGGCCACGCTGATGAGCCTGATGAAGATGGGCGCCAAGGTGCAGAAGCTGCTGGAAGTGAAGGACAAGGTCGCCAGTAGCGTGAAGGCCGGTTTGACAGGCCGCACCGCATCCAGCAAAGTGGCGGCGAAGCCTTCCGGCGAGCTCCTCGGCCCCGCAGCACCTGCTGCCAACCTTCCCGACGAAAACAGGAGTTGATGATGGACGGTTTAGACGCATTCCTGTTGGCCCGCATCCAGTTCGCGGCCAACATCACCTTCCACATCCTCTTTCCCACCATCAGCATTTCGCTGGGCTGGGTGCTGCTGTATTTCAAGCTGCGCTTCGTGAAAACCAAAGCGCAATACTGGATGGACGCCTACCAGTTCTGGGTGAAAATTTTCGCGCTGACCTTTGCCCTCGGTGTGGTCAGCGGCATCACCATKAGCTTCCAGTTCGGCACCAACTGGCCGGGCTACAT
>NZ_JBFUCA010000892.1:0-1024 GCF_056405475.1 Polaromonas sp. P1_G4 | reverse complement strand
TTGCCGGGCCGCAGGCGCAGCGGCCCCCTCGGGGGGCAGGAAGCTACACGCAGTGAGCGACCGTGGGGGCCATATTCACCCCTCAAACTGCGGGTGCAGTTGCCGGATCCGGTTCATGGCCATACCTGCGGCGGCGGTGCGGGTTTCGACGCCCAGCTTGGCATACACCCGTTCCAGGTGCTTTTTGACCGTGGCTGGGCTGGAACCCAGGATGTCTCCAATGTCGCGATTGGTTTTTCCCTTGACCACCCAATACAGCACTTCAGCTTCTCGGGCGGTGAGCTTGAAGCTCAGGCTCATGGCTTCCACCACGGCGTCGTCGGAAATTTCGCGCATGACGATCAGCCAGTCACCGCCGCGGTCGCCGTCGCCGGTCTGCTGGTGCAGCCGGAAGGTCAGGCGCCGCGGACCAAGCTCCACCGCCAGGCGCGGCGGCTCAACCTGGCGCTCTGCCTCCGCCATGTGGCGGCGCAGCCAGTTGAGTACAGGTTCGGGCGTTTGCGGCGCGGACGTGCCGTAGTAGCGCATGAGCAGGTCGCGCGCCAGCGGCGTTTGCCAGATCAATTTCCCGTCGGCCTCGCCGCCCATGCGCACCGTGATGCTGGCGTAGCCGAAAGCGTCCAGCGCGTTGCGTGCTTGCCCTGCCTGCCGCGCTTCCTGCCTGGCACGGCGGGCGCCCTGCAAATGCACGCCCATGCGTGCCATCACTTCCTTGGGCTTGATCGGTTTGGTAACGTAGTCCACCCCTCCGGCTTCCAGGGCCGCCACGAGGTACTCGGTTTCCGTGAGACCGGTCATGAAAATAATGGGGATGTGCGCCGTTTCAGCCATGGCCTTCAGGCGCTTGGCAACCTCAAAGCCATCCATCCCGGGCATCATGGCGTCTAGCAAAACGATGTCGGGCAAAGCCTGCAACGCACGCTGCAGCGCAGCCTCGCCACTGGTGGCCACAAGGACGGTATAGCCCGATTCATCGAGCGCATCGTGCAGGACCGACAGGTTGTCGGGCACGTCGTCCACAATC
>NZ_JBFUCA010000891.1:0-1026 GCF_056405475.1 Polaromonas sp. P1_G4 | reverse complement strand
GGGGCTGTTTCATGACAACCGTGCGCGGGTGGCGGAGATTGAGGCGCAGCTGGCGGCGCTGGTGGCTTCTGGCAGCGCGCAGCGCTTTGATGCGATTGCGGGCATCCTGGACTATGTGGAAAGCGACAAAAACCTCTTTGACGCGGACCGGCTGGCTTTTCGGGAGCTGCTGCGCAGCCTGCAGGCCAGCGTGGCGGCTGATTCGTCACTGCCGGCCATCAAGCTGCACAAGCGCATCGGTGAAGACCTGGACGCGCTGGTTGAGATTGAGCGCAACTACGAGAAAGAAATTCGCCTGGTGTTCGGCCGCTTTGAGCCGCGTGCGATTGAGCTGAAGCGTGAGCGCTGGGAAGACTATGTTGCCAGCCTGAAGAAGCGCTACACGCGCGAGCAGATTTTGAAAGACTTTGGCGTGGTGATGCCTTACGCGCTGCCCAAGCCCACCACGCGCAAAAGCAAGGACGAAGAAGAGGGCGAGGTCTTTGGCTACAGCCTGCCACCCAAGACCATCGTGCTGACGTTTGACGACGGCCCGCACGGCGTTTACACCAATGAGATTGCAGCCATCTTGAAGCAATACAGCGTGCCGGGCATTTTCTTTCAGGTAGGCAGCAACCTGGGCACGGTGGCCGCAGACGGCAAAACCAAACTGGGGCCACGCGCAGACATCAGCCGCAAGCTGCTGGAGGCCGGCCATACGCTGGCCAACCACAGCATGACGCATGCACAGCTTTCCAAGCTCAATGGTGYGGGCCTCAAATCAGAAATGCTGGGCACTGATGAATTGCTGAAAGCGGTGGATGCGCGGCGTTCGCCGCTCTTTCGCTTTCCGTATGGCGCGCGCAACGACGAAGGGCTGGACGTGTTGTCGGCCGCGCACCTGCGCTCAGTGATGTGGAACATTGATTCGCTCGACTGGGCCGACCCGGTGCCCAGCTCGATTGTGGAACGCGTGCTGAAGTCGGTAGAAAAAGAAGGCCGCGGCATTGTGCTGTTTCATGACATTCATGAACGCACGGTGAAAGC
>NZ_JBFUCA010000890.1:0-1037 GCF_056405475.1 Polaromonas sp. P1_G4 | reverse complement strand
ACCGTCTGGCGAGCCGCAGTTTTTGGTCAAAATGGCCTTTAAGCCATATACAATCTGCGCAAGCAGCTATCAAAATAATAGCTAATGCGGAATGTGGGCTGGCCGCAAAAAAGCCCGCACGCAGCCGTTGGGGCTGCCGTGCGGGCCTGGCGCGCTTCAGTTCAGCGTGTCGCGGTTATGGATCAACCCTTTTGCGGGGCGGGGCCACCTTGACCGCGAGGGCCGCCATGGCGCATGCCGTGCTTTTTGTGCTCGGTATCAAAGGTTTTTTGCTGCTCGGGTGTGAGCGCCGCGTAGAAGGTCTTGGTGGCTTCACCGCGCTTGTCCATCGCCGTGTTCATCTCGGCCATGCGCTGGGTGCGCATTTCCTTCATCTTGTCGATGCGCTGGGGCGTGGTCAGCTTGTCGAACTCGGCGCGTTGCTCCGGCGTGGGGCGTGCTCCGTGGGCGGGCGGCTGCATGGAAGCGGTGTAAGCGGTCCACGCGCCTTCCTGGGCGGGCGTGAGCTTGAGTTTGGCTTTGAGCTCGGCCTGGTGCTTGGCGATCATGGCCTGCATCTTGGCGGGGTCGTGGCGGCCCATGCGATCGCCATGGGGGCCGGCAGGCTTGCCTGCGGCGGGCGGCGATCCGGCGGGTGGTGCGGGAGGCGTTTGTGCCATGGCACCGGCACCTACCGTTGCCAGCAAGCCGGCGAGTACGAGGCTGTTGAGGGAAGCGGAGCGGTTGAATGCGAATTTCATGAGGAACTTCCTTTCAGGAGAAGATGCCTGAGTTCCATCGAGTCGTGACATACGGCTTTTGGCTTCAGGTTGAAAGCAAGTGTGCGGGCCGTCTGTTTCCCTGCCGTTGCCGAAAGGTAAAGATAAGCCGTGGATACACCCCTATCAGCCCTCACTTCGTGTAGTGCTTTTTCCCCTTGCAGGGGACGGCGCCTGCGGCCTGGCAAAGCCAGTTCCGCGGCCCCYGTTGGCTTGGCCTTTCAGAGCAGGGAGCTGTAGCCTCAAAAGGCGATTCAAGCGGGGGCCGCGGTCCGGCTT
>NZ_JBFUCA010000889.1:0-1052 GCF_056405475.1 Polaromonas sp. P1_G4 | reverse complement strand
GTACACGCGCAACGAGCAGGACTTCGCGCGCGGCACGTTCCGGGTGCGCGGGGACGTGATCGACATTTTCCCGGCCGAGCATTCCGAGCTGGCCATACGCATCGAGCTTTTCGACGACGAGATCGAGTCGCTGCAGTTGTTTGATCCACTGACAGGCCGCATACGCCAGAAAATCCCGCGTTTTGTGGTCTATCCCAAAAGCCACTACGTCACGCCACGCGACAAGGTCATGACCGCCGTGGAAACCATCAAGCTGGAGCTGTCCGAGCGGGTGGCCCAGTTCGTCGCGGACGGCAAGCTGGTGGAAGCCCAGCGCATTGAGCAGCGCACCCGGTTTGACCTGGAGATGCTCAGTGAAATCGGCCACTGCAAGGGAATCGAGAACTACACCCGTCACCTGAGCGGCTCCCCGCCGGGTTCGCCCCCTTCGACGCTGTGCGATTACCTGCCCAAGGATGCCGTGATGTTTCTCGACGAGAGCCACGTCATGATCGGTCAGCTCAACGCCATGTACAACGGCGACCGCGCACGCAAAACCACGCTGGTGGAATACGGTTTTCGCCTGCCGAGCGCGCTGGACAACCGGCCGCTCAAGTTCGAAGAGTTTGAAGCCAAGATGCGCCAGGCCGTTTTTGTCTCGGCCACACCGGCAAATTATGAGAAAGAGCACGCCGGCAAGGTGGTGGAGCAGGTGGTCAGGCCCACCGGACTGGTGGATCCGCAGGTGGAAGTGAGGCCGGCTACCCATCAGGTCGACGACGTGCTGCAGGAAATCCGCATCCGGGTCGAAAAGAATGAGCGGGTGTTGATCACCACGCTGACCAAGCGCATGGCCGAGCAGCTGACGGATTACCTGAGCGACAACGGCGTGAAGGTGCGTTATCTGCACAGCGACGTGGACACGGTCGAGCGCGTGGAAATCCTGCGCGACCTGCGGCTGGGGGCCTTTGACGTACTGGTGGGTATCAATTTGCTGCGCGAAGGGCTGGACATTCCTGAGGTGTCGCTGGTGGCCATCCTGGACGCCGACAAAGAGGGTTTCCTCCGTGCAG
>NZ_JBFUCA010000888.1:0-1055 GCF_056405475.1 Polaromonas sp. P1_G4 | reverse complement strand
AGGTAATAGAACGCCGCCTTGCCGCCGACCGCCAACGCAATTTTTGTTTTCTCGAGCCTGGGTTGCGCGCGAAGCGCCGGCAATGCCAGCGTTGCTGCTGCCAGTGCGGTGCCACCGGCAAAAGCCCGGCGGGAAATCAGGGGTTGGCGATTCATGCAAGCCTCTCTCTTTTTTTGATGTCACAAGCTTATCGAGGCATAAAAAAACCCGCATCGGGGTCATCCCGTGCGGGTTTTTACCGAAGGTGATCGCGTTACCAGAGGTAACTTTCACACGCCCGACGCATGTGTCAACGAAAGCCGGAAAAAAGAATGACGATATTGATAAAAAGTGCACACGCCCAGATGGCAGAGCGGGCTTTGGCCAGGTCAGCGATGTACATCATGATGTAGGCAATGCGCAGCACGACAAAGAGCAATGCCAGGATGTCCAGCCGTGTCTGCCCCGCCTGCAGGACGTGCGCAATGATGACTGCTGCAAAGAAAAAGGGCAGCGCCTCGAATGTGTTGGCTTGCGCGGCGTTGGCCCGGGCACGCCAATCGGTTTGCTGCGCCAGCCAGCCTCGCGGGTTGTGGTTGTCATATCCACCATCACGCCGCGGGGTGCTCATCGTGCCGTATTTGGCAATGGCGGCACACACAATGGGCAACAGGGCCGCAATCAGAACACACCAGTAGGCAATGGTGAAGCGTGCGAATGTCATGGTGAGTTCCTTTCGTTATGGTCGCCCGCTGCGGGCATGAAGCTGTCAAGATAAAACTAAAAACACCGCCCTCACCTGCGGTCCACCAACGCGTGGGCAATGGTGCCCAGGTCTACGTATTCAAGTTCGCTGCCCACCGGCACTCCGCGCGCCAGGCGCGTCACCTGGACGCCGCGGCTTTTCAGCGCCTGTGCAATCACGTGTGCAGTGGCTTCACCTTCGGCCGTGAAATTGGTCGCCAGGATGACTTCCTGCACTTCGCGCGATGCAGGCGGCAATGCCTCGCCGCGCTCGTTCTTGGGCACCACGCGGTCAAACAGTTTTTGCAAGMCGATGTCGTTGGGGCCTATGC
>NZ_JBFUCA010000887.1:0-1059 GCF_056405475.1 Polaromonas sp. P1_G4 | reverse complement strand
CTTGCTGCTGTATTGACAGGTTAGGAGTCCATGGCTCTAATTGGAATCAGCAGAAAACTGCACATGCCGCTCCCGCTGACACACTCAACACAGTGTCCCGGGAGATATTTTTTAGAGACAACCAGATTAACTTTTTATCAACGAGGGGCTCCTTGTGAACAAGACTGAACTGATCGAGCACATTGCCAAGCATGCTGATATTTCCAAAGCTGCCGCCACGCGCGCGCTGGAGTCAACCATTGGCGCTGTGAAAACAACCCTGAAAAAAGGAGGCTCCGTGTCTCTGGTGGGTTTCGGCACTTTTGCCGTGGGAAAACGTGCTGCGCGCACCGGCCGCAATCCGCGTACCGGCGATGCGATTAAAATCAAGGCTGCCAAGGTTCCAAAGTTCCGTCCAGGCAAAGCTCTCAAGGATGCTTTGAACTGAAACGGAAACTCAACGTGGGGTGCTTAGCTCAGTTGGTAGAGCAGCGCCCTTACACGGCGTAGGTCGGCGGTTCGAGCCCGTCAGCACCCACCACCCACGAAAAAAGGCGAACATGGTTCGCCTTTTTTGTTGTTGGCTCCCGGTTTGTTCGTAAAGCTGTTGCAGCACAGGAAGTTCGAGATGTTTGATTTCATTCGCAAGCACACCAAAGTCACCATGGCGTTGCTGTTTTTGCTGATTGTTCCGTCCTTTATATTGGTGGGCATGAACAGCAATGGTCCCTCCGGGAACAACAGGGGGGTTGTTGCCGTTGTCGACGGAAAAGACATCACGCAGCCCGAATGGGATCAGGCTCACCAGAGCGAGGTCCAGCGCATACGCGCTTCCATGCCGTCGATTGATGTCAAGCTGCTGGATACACCACAAGCACGCTACGCGACGCTGGAGCGGCTGGTACGCGACCGCGTGGTTGCTGCTGCTGCCCACGTCACCGACGACTATCTGGCGCGCGAGCTGCAGAAAATTCCTGAAATCGCCGCCCTGAAAGGCCCGGACGGCAAGCTCGATATGGAGCGCTATCGCCAGTTGCTGGCATCGCAGGGCATGACGCCGGAAATCTTTGAGGCCAATGT
>NZ_JBFUCA010000886.1:0-1062 GCF_056405475.1 Polaromonas sp. P1_G4 | reverse complement strand
GCCCTAAAGCTTTCACCGCTTGATCCACTTCGGTATTTTTACTTCTCCTTGGCGGCCACCGCCGCCAATTCAGCGGGTCAATACGCCAAGGCTCTAGAACTAATCACTCTATCGCTTCGAGCCAACCGCACGCATACGTCCAGCCTGCGAACCTTGGCAGTTGCCCAGGTGAACTTAGGGCAGCTTGACCAAGCAGAAAAGACCGTTGCCGAGCTGCTGAGATTAGAACCCGCTTTAACAGTGCGCAGCTATTTAGCACGCAGCCCAAGCAGTCAGTATGAGATAGGGAAAACTTGGTCCGCAGCCCTTCAAAAAGCTGGCCTGCCATATTAACAACACTACTTCAGGGGGTTTTTTATGAGTATTTTTAGTTTGCTTGGCGGTACCGGCGGCACAGGTGGTACGGGCGGCACTGGCGGCACTGGCGGCACAGGTGGCACAGGTGGCACAGGTGGTACTGGCGGGACCGGAGGTACGGGTGGCACGGGCCCCAGCCCCCTGCTTTCGGACGCTCTCATCAGGAGTCGGGCAGCGCTGGTCGGCCCATTCAAGGGTGCCGTATTCCCGATTGACCTTCCGGTGCCGCTGGACAAACCAGAGCGCCTCGTCCAGTGGGATGTGATGCCCAGATTGCAAGTTTGCGGCTTGGAACTGGTGTCGGGTTTGCACTTTCAGGTCAATCAGTCTGCAAAAGAAATCGCAGTCGAATTTGTAGACCTGACGCAAAAGCCGCTATCCAACATGAAGCTTGCCACCTTCGTCAGGCCCGACGTGGCAGTCTTCCGGCAACAACTTCAATTGGTTGAAAATTACGCCCAACTGCGGGAGGACAGAGGGGTGGAAATTCTGGCGCAAATGTCCAGCTTAACTCCCTTCTGGGGCTCAGTCGTAGGACTAACCGATCACCGGCACAAATGGACGATGGAGCTCGTGACGCTAATGCTTGCCTTGGCAATTGACGTAGAAATGCGCCTCAAGCACGCTTTCGCTTGTCCACGCCCTGTGGAGCTTTCGCCACAAATACAACCCATGATTCCTACGCCTGGGCACGCAAGTTGGCCA
>NZ_JBFUCA010000885.1:0-1066 GCF_056405475.1 Polaromonas sp. P1_G4 | reverse complement strand
CTGATAGGCAGGCAGAGCCACCGCAGCCAGGATACCGATAATCGCCACGACGATCATCAATTCGATCAGGGTAAAACCCCGTTGGATTGAACGCTTCATAAAAACTCCTTGGTTAAAAAAACTAGCTCAACTGTTCAGCAGTTTTTGTGCCACGTTAAAGAGCCTTCTTTTTCGTGATTTTTGGGCCGTAAAAGGCCGCCAACTTACTTTTTTGACTCTCGCCCCTAAATCCAACGACATTTTTGTCACTTGATGCAGACGGATCGGACCATCTTTAAATCTGTCATGCCCATGAGTACCTTTTCCATGCCATCCATCTTGAGCGTCCGCATGCCGCTGTTGACAGCGCTTGCAAACAGCTCCGCGACACGCGCCCGCTCCTGGATCAATTTTTTGGCAGCATCATCGGCAATCATCAGTTCATGCAAGCCAATACGGCCCTTGTAGCCGGTCTTGTTGCACTTGTCGCAGCCGACCGCACGGTACAAGGTCAATTTATCGTCCTTCCCATAGCGCGCCATCCAGTCTTCATAGAGTTTTTGTGACTCGCCACCAGGATCGGCTTTCCAGGCTTCGGTATGGCGCAGCTCTTCGGCGTATTCCTTGATGAAATCTTTGACTTCCTGAGCACTCGGCTGATAAGCCTCTTTGCAGTCGCAGAGTTTTTTGGCCAGACGCTGAGCCAGGATACCCAACAATGCGTCCGCAAAATTAAAGGGATCCATGCCCATGTCCAGCAGGCGGGTGATGGACTCGGGGGCCGAATTGGTGTGCAGCGTCGAGAAAACCATGTGCCCCGTCAATGAAGCTTCCACGCCCATCGCCACGGTTTCTTTGTCGCGGGACTCACCGACCATGATGATGTCGGGATCGGCTCGCAGGAAAGCACGCATGACCAGTGCGAAGTCAATGCCCGCCTTCCTGTTAATTTGCACCTGACGCAAACCCTTCTGGGTAATTTCCACGGGGTCTTCGGCGGTCCAGATTTTGGTGTCCGGGGTGTTGAGAAACTTCAGGATGGAATGCAGGGTCGTGGTCTTGCCGGAGCCTGTGGGGCCACATACAT
>NZ_JBFUCA010000884.1:0-1078 GCF_056405475.1 Polaromonas sp. P1_G4 | reverse complement strand
CTGGTGGACTATTGCATCCAGCAGAGCACCATTTCAGATTGAACTCAATCGATCAGCTTGTTCTTGAGCGCGTAGTAGGTCAGGTCGCTGTTGGAGGACAGGCTCATTTTTTCCATGACACGCGTCCTGTAGGTGCTCACGGTTTTCACGCTCAGCGAAAGCGCCTTGGCAATGTCGCCTGCGGTTTCACCCTTGGCCAGCTTGAGAAAAACCTGGAACTCCCGCTCGGACAATTGTTCGTGGGAAGCCACGTCGTTGGGCCGGTTCAGCTGCTGCGCAAGGAGCTCTGCCACCGCCGGGGTAATGTAGCGTTTGCCAAGAGAAATCACACGAATCGCATCCACAATCTCGGATGGATCGCATTCCTTGTTCAGGTAGCCGCTGGCGCCCTGGCGAATCAGGTTGACCGCATAGTGCTCTTCAGGATAGCCGCTCAGAATGAGGATGCCGACATCAGGCGCCTTGGCGCGAATCATGGCCAGCGCATCGATGCCGCTTTGCCCAGGCATGGACAAGTCCATGACCAGAATATCCAGCTCAACGTTACGCACCAGATCAATTGCCTCACGGCCACTGCCGGCTTCTCCCACGACACGCAGGTCCACCTGGTCGGAAAAAAACTGTTTGAGTCCAGAACGCACAATGGCATGGTCGTCCACAATTCCAATTTTGATCATGTCGCTGTCTTTCTATAAGGTCTGCGCAAGCGGGCAACGCAATGAAAAAGATGGCCTGCAGGACATCCGCATTGATTTTCAGTGTTCATTATTGACGAAATTTTCACCAAATGACTGAACGGAGTTTGCCGTGAAACGATTTGCGATCCCAAAAATGGCCATCAGCCTGCCCCTGGCGGTGCTGGCTGCCGCCATTCTTATCTTCATTAACGAGGCTAGCTTCCAGAAATCCACAGAGGCGGCCGCCAGTATTGAAGAGGCCCAGCAAACCCGCGGCGCCATCAACCGGTTGATGCAGCACATGCTGGATGCGGAAACCGGGCAGCGCGGCTACCTGCTGACCGGCGACGTTCGATATCTCGAGCCCTACAACTCCGCCCTGGCCGATATCGACCAGAACC
>NZ_JBFUCA010000883.1:0-1081 GCF_056405475.1 Polaromonas sp. P1_G4 | reverse complement strand
GGTGAGCTTCGCTGCCGGCGGCGGTGTTCAGCAAAAAAAAACCAGCACGAAGCTGGTTTAAAAATAGCCTTGGAGGCCAGGAAGAAAACGGAAAAAACAGGCGGAAAAAGCGAAAAGACTGAAAGTTGGAAGGTCAGGTTGTCAGGGGGCTGGACCGGGAACTGAGGCCGCGTGGCAGCATGCCCTTGAATTTGTCGCTGATACGGCTGACTTTTTCGCGGGCAACTGTTTCGCCATGCATGGCAGCAAGCACCGCCATGATGTCGCCGCGGGTGTACCACAGGCCTTGAACGTCCTGGGCGTAGCGCACGCGGCGCGTGATCTTGGGGTAGTGCTTTTCACCAAACTCGCCAAGCTCATCCAGGATGAATTGGCGGATTTCTTCGGTGCGGTCTTCCAGAACGGAAGCAGTGACTTCACCAGTGCCCAGCAAAGCCATGAAACTGCTTTTCAGATTCGGTTTTAACCAGCGCATGTGTCTCACAACTTTCTACCGGGCATCCGTAGGGTATTTGTTCACGTTCCCGAGGAACGGTTTGTTCTGTTAGATTAAGACTGCGGCGGTTCATTTGCAAGACGTTTTGTGTGAAATGGTTAACGCAAAACAACAAATGAATCAAGGAGTTAGTAACTAGATGTCAAGTCGATTCTGGTATTGAACAGTGTTTAAATCTTTAGACTTACACTAAGTTTCAGCTGTAGACAAAAGTCACCCTTCCACCATTCGCTCAATTTTTCAGCCCCGGCCAGACCCAACATGAACACCACAATGACCGCCTATCCCGCGCATTACATCAACGGCCAATGGGTTAAAGCCCAGTCTTCGGAGACCCTTCCTGTCCACGATTCCAGCACCGAAGAGGTGATGGCAACCGTGCCATCCGGTACCGTCGGGGAGGCAGAAGCTGCGGTATTGGCGGCCCGGGCTGCGTTTGACGGATGGTCTGCGTTGTCCGTCGAGACGCGCGCTGCTTACCTGGATAAAGTGGCCGCCGGCATCAAGGCCCGCACCGAAGACCTGGCCGTGGCCATTGCGCGCGAGGTGGGCATGCCCCTGAAGATGGCCCGGGCCGTCCAGGTA